>DAHWBL010000194.1 GCA_027323595.1 Acetobacteraceae bacterium
CTGCTGCGGCGCGATGGAAGTGAAAAACATCGACCCGCTGCTGCAGACCTTCCTGTCATCGCGCAATCTGCGCATCGCCGCCGAGATGGGCCACAAGACGGTGATGGCGCCGTGCAACGGCTGCTACCATAACCTGAAAAAAGCCGAGCACGATCTTTCGCACGATGAAAAATCCCGCGCCACCATCGATAGACTTGCCGAGAAGTCCGGCGAGGCCGCCTATCAGGCGGGCGAGGTGCGCACCATTCACGCGCTGGAATGGATTCGCGAGGCAATCGGCGTGGAAGGGTTGCAGGCGCGGGTGCGCAATTCGCTCGCCGGGCTGAAGGTCGCGAACTACTACGGCTGCATGTATTCGCGCCCGCGCCATATTTTCCCTGAAAAAGACAAAGGCCCGGGCTCCGAATCGACCTCGCGCCCACATTTCATGGATGATCTGCTCGCAGCCGCCGGCGCGGAAAATGTGGAATACCCGCTCAAGACCGCCTGCTGCGGCGGCGCCCATACCTTGTCGGATTCCGACACATCGACCCGGCTGGTGCTCAACCTACTGACCGCCGCGGACGAGCTTGGCGCCGACGTGATCGCCACCGAATGCCCGACCTGTCACTCGGGGCTCGAAATGCACCAGGCTCGCGCCGCCAAGGTTCTGGGTCGGCCGACCAAGGTGAAGATCCTGTATTTCACACAGCTTCTTGGCATTGCGCTCGGCGTGTCGGCGCGCAAGGTGGGGGTGGACGAGAACCTGTCGGACGCGCGGCCGCTGCTGCGCGCGAAGGGACTCGCCTGAGATGGACAACGACACCATCGCACAACGGACCGATCAACTGCTCGCCGATGCGCAGGCCGCGGTGACGGCCTGGATCACGGCGCAAGGCAGCGAACCGACGAACGACGCGGTGGAGGGATTCCAATTGCTCGGCCTGCACCGCCAGGCCGCGCGGCTGGACCCGAGCTTCAATGCCTGCCGTGAGAGTTGCCGCGAGCTCATCTATCAGTGCAATGTCGCTTCTGCTGCCGAAGATCACGCCGAGCAGTACAAGCGTTTGCGGCTCGCCGCCATGGTGGGCGACCACATCGCGCTGTTCGTGGCCGGCAAGCTGGAGACCGCGGGGCTTGGCACGTTTTGCTGTGCCGCGCGCCCGGTGCGTGCGACACATGACGATGACGCCGCGATGAACGAACACAGGAGCTGACAATGCCGGTTGTACGAGGCTGCGAACTTCCCGAAGACCTGCTGTACGACGTGCCCAACAATATCTGGTACCGCCCCGAGGCCGACGGCACGGTGACGCTGGGCATGACCGCGGTGGCGCTGGCGCTCGCCGGCCAACTGGTCGCGATCACCCCGCGCAAGGCGGGGCGCGACGTGCAGGCGGGAAAATCCTGCGCGACGATCGAATCCGGAAAATGGGTGGGCCCGGCCAAGCTCGCGTTCGACGCGACGGTGGCCGCGGTCAACGACACTCTTGTCGCCACCCCGAAACTTGCCAACGCGGACCCCTATGGTGCCGGCTGGATGCTGCGGGTGACCCCGGCAGCGTGGGACGCCGCGCGCGTGACGCTGACGCCAGGCGATGCGGTCGCGGTACCGTATGAGGCCAAGATGAGCGCGGATAGTTTCGCCGGTTGCGCCCCGGCGGCTTGATCCCAGGAGGATGCGATGAGCGAAGAACCGGCGGCCAACACCAAGCGCATGTCGATCATCGTGACAAAGGGCACGCTCGACTGGGCGTATCCGCCCTTCATCCTCGCCACCACCGCGGCGGCGATGGGGTTGGAGGTGTCGATGTTTTTCACGTTCTACGGTCTCGTTCTGCTGCGCAAGAAGCTCGATCTGTCGATCAGCACGCTGGGCAACGCGGCGATGGAGATGCCGGTCATGGGCATGCACATGCGCATGCCAAACATCGTGGGCATGCTGCCGGGAATGGACGCGCTGGCGAGCACCATGATGAAGAACCTGATCAAGAAAAAGGGCGTCGCCTCGATCGAGGATCTGCGCGAGGCGGCCGTCGAATCGGACGTGCAGATGATCGCCTGCCAGATGACGATGGATCTGTTCGAGTTCCGCCGCGAGGACCTGATCGATGGCCCCGAACTGGGCGGGGCGGCGACCTATATCGAGATGGCGACCAAGTCCGACATCAACCTGTTCATCTGACCAAGCTGGAGACACCCATCATGACCGAGCAGACCCTGGACGCACGTGGCCTGAATTGTCCGTTGCCGATCCTGCGCGCCAAGAAGGCGCTCAAGGACATGAAAAGCGGCGACGTGCTGGTGATCCACGCCACCGACCCCGGTGCGGTCAAGGATTTCGAGGCGTTCTGCCGTTCGACCGGCAACGCGCTGCTGGATTCCTCTGCTGCCAACGGGGAATTTCAGTTCCGCATTCGCGCGCACGGCTGAACCGGCCGCGTTTCGGGCGACGGGCTGGCACCGCCGCCAGGGCCCTCGGAGCGTGATGACCAAAGGTGGCATCACACGCAGGTCTGAATCACGCGACAAAACGAGGAACTGAAGCAGGCTGCCTTCGTCTGTCAGAAGGCAGCCTGCTCTGGTGTCACAGTTTGATTTCGAGCGCGAAACCGACCTGGTTCTCCATCAGTCGGATCGAATCCGTTCCGCCGCCGGGGATCAGCGGATTAGTGGGACCGGTCACGCTGTTGTTGAAGGCGTGGCTGTAGGCGAAGGTGAGCGAGGTGGCCGGCGTGATCTGATAGGTGAAGCCGGCCGAGACCTGATCGGTGATCACGCCCGGAGCGAGGATGTTGAAGGTGACATCGCGCGCGCTCACCGGATTGCCGGAGTGGTTATAGCCCGCGCGCAGCGTGAGCTCGGGCATCGCCTGATAATCAAAGCCGATCCGCACGACATTGATGTTGCTCCAGCCAAAGCCACGGCCGTTGCTGCTGCCAAGCGGTGCGAGCGCGGTGCTGGAGTTGCTGACGGATTTGATATCGGAATAAAAAATCCCTTCGTCGTCGAGCGCGAGCCGCAATGACGGGGTGATCCACCAGGCGACACCGATGCCGGCACTTGGCGGGATGTCGAAATTGCCGCCGCCGGCGAATAGCCCCTGATAGCCGCTGAGCGCGCCCATGGTGGTGCGTGTGGTGTAGGTGACGCCAAGCGAAACCGTGGGCAACGCCTGCCACTGCGCGCCGAATTTCACCCCCGCGCCGACGCTGTTGCTGTAGCCGGTGTTGGTGAGGTTGGCCGGGTCAGACGACACGCCACCGAAGGCTTGCAGACCCTGGCCGGCGAAATGCGCAATGGCGATCTGCGGCGAAATGCCGACGGCGAGCTGCGGCGTGATTTTATAGGCAAGCGTCGGCGCGATGATGAGCTGGGTCAGATCGACGCCAAGAGTTCCTGATCCACACAGCAGGTTGGACGCCGGCGCGCCGGGCCCGCAATGGCCGGCCGGAATCTGCCCGCCGGGATAGGTGGTGTTCATCCCGCCATTGCCATAGACGGTGAGCCCGACAGCCCATCTGTCACCCAGCGGTCGGTTGTAGCCGAATTCGGGGATCGGAAAGACCAGCGCGCCACTGTTGGCCGAACCGTTCAGCCCGAACGCGTTGCCGCTGCGCTCCGCGGCGCGATCGGGCATGAAGGCGGACAGCCCCAGATCGAGCCAGGCGGGCACGAAGGCCATGCTGGCCGGATTGTTGGCGCCGCCCATGGCATCGTCGGCGGTGGCGATCGATGCGCCGCCGCGGCCATTTTCGATCATTCCGTATCCGGACGAAAAATAGCCGTCGGTGGCAAGTGCCAGGCGCGGCACGAGCAGCACCTGCGAGGCAACGACAACGGAAAAAAGACGTGATCTGGTCTGGTAATGCACGACGCCCTCCTTCATGGTTTGTTTTTTTATGGTCGAGACGTTTGGCTTTCATCGACATGGCGCCGTGCGGGTTACCCACCCAGGCCGTGCGATAAAAATATAACAGAACTTGCATATGTGGAGAAGAAAATTCGGTGCAACGGCGCCGGGCGATTTCACATTGCGCGACGCTGCGCTAGATTGTGGCCATGGCCGGTGGGAATGGCTGCGCATGGATGTGGACCTGTTCTACGAACTCGCCGCGCCGGCGGCCCTTGGCCGCGGTGACGCACAGATCTATCGCGAGTCCCTGGAAGAACTGGAACTCGCCGATGCGCTCGGCTTCGACGGCGCCTGGGTCGTCGAACATCATTTCATGCGCGAATATTCGCACTCGCCAAGCCCGGAGACATTCCTGGCCGCCGCAAGCCAGCGCACCAGACGAATGCGCCTGGGGCACGGTGTCATCGTGCTACCGTTCAATCATCCGGTGCGTGTCGCCGAACGCTGTGCCGCACTGGATATTTTGTCGGATGGTCGGCTGGAGATCGGCATCGGGCGTGGCTTTTCGCCGCGTGAATATGCGGTGTTCGGCGCCAGCATGGCCGACAGCCGCGCGCATATGCACGAGGGCCTGGCGATCCTGCGCGCCGCCCCGGGCGGGCCGTTCAGCCACCGCGGGCGCCTATATGATTTCGATGAAATCGAGATTTTGCCGAAGCCTTTACAGGCACCGCACCCGCCGATCTGGACCGCCGCGGTCAGCCCGCGCAGCATCGCCTGGGCGGCCGAGGAGGCCATCGGCGTGCTGGCCGGGCCGTTCAAGCCGTGGTTCATGCTGCGCCAGGACATCGCCTCCTATCGCCGCGCCTGGGCCAGGGCGCACCCCCACACGCCGCCGCCCAGCGCCAACCATCGCTTTGCGATGACCATCGGCTGCGTGTGTCTCGATGACGGCGCCGAGGCCCGTCACCTCGCCGAGGGGCTGTGCTGGTACTATCAGCGCCTGCTGGACCAGACCAGGCCACTGCTCGAACAGCTTCGTGATTCCTACGGATACTACTACAATCTTCGCTTTCTGGAGCCGCTGCTGCGGCGCGCGGTGTCGTTGCCGATGCTGGAGGCCGCGGGGCTGGTGGTGGTGGGCACGCCCGGGCAATGTCTGCGCGGGTTCGAGCGCTACCGGCGAGGCGGGGTGGACCGGCTGATCCTGGCGATCGGCGCGGGCACGATCCCGAGCGATGCGGTGCGACGTTCACTACACTGCCTCGCCG
The DNA here is from genome assembly GCA_027323595.1 of Acetobacteraceae bacterium. Taxonomy (GTDB): domain Bacteria; phylum Pseudomonadota; class Alphaproteobacteria; order Acetobacterales; family Acetobacteraceae; genus CAIVDX01. The sequence goes on from DAHWBL010000194.1 coordinate 5,107, forward strand.
AACAGGTGCTGCCCTCGATGCGCGAGCCGCCGCATTGAACCCTGTGCGGGTGCTGCTGACCGGGGCGGCGGGCCATCTGGGTCGGCAGGTGCTCGCGGCCCTGCGCGCCGATCCCTCGGTGCACAGCGTCACGGCACTCGACTGGCGGGCACCATCGGGCCAGGACGATGCGAAACTTCGCTGGCTGCGAATGGATGTTCGCGACCCGGCCGTGTCACGGCACTGCGCCGGGATGGACATTGTGGTCCATCTCGCCTGGGCGGTGTTCGCGCGCGCCTATGGCGGGCGGCTCACACGCGAACAGATGCGCGAAATCAACGTGCAGGGCACCATGAATCTGGTCCGCGCCGCGCGCGATGGCGGCGTGCGACGGATGATTTTCGCCGGCAGCGTCGCCGCCTATGGCGCCTGGCCCGACAATCCGGTTCCGCTCGATGAGGACTGGCCATGTCGGCCCATGCCCGGCTTTTCCTATGCGCAGGACAAGCACGCGGTGGAAAAATCGCTCGATGAATGTGCCGCGCGGGCGGGCATGCCGCAATTGGTGCGGCTGCGGCTGCACGCGATCATCGGTCCTCACGCGCAACGTATCGTCAACGCCATCGCGCTCAGCCCGGTCGGCCTGCGTCTGCCCGACCGCGATGCGATGGTGCAATGCGTGCACGAGGACGATGCCGTCGCGGCGATTCTCGCGGCGATGCGCTTTGATGGTTCGGCCATCTTCAACATCGCCGCTCCGGGGCCGATCACCTGGGCGTCGATTCCGCGGCGTCTGTCGCTGCCCGTGCCGATCGGCCTGCTGGATCGCGCGCATCGGCTCGCCGCGCACATGACCGGCGCATTCGGTGACCCTGGCTGGCTGCCCGGTCTGCGCCATCCGATCATCGTGGACACCGCGCGCGCGCAGGCCACGCTGGGCTGGCGGGCACGATGGGACGTGGCGGGCGCGATCGCGCGCCTGCGCGACGCACGAAACATGGCGCATTCAACAGCGCGATGATGATATGGATCATGCATATGAAAACCGACCTCCCCCTCACGGCCGACGCAGAACGTGTCGCGCGCAGCACGCAATTGTCGGCGAGCAGCACGCGCTATCGCGACCCGCTGGCTGCGATAAACTGGGACGGGCTCGATCTCGATGCCGCCTGGCTTCCGGAGAGTTTGCTGTCGCTGCATGGGCTCGATGCCGCGGCGGGCCTGTCGGCGATGCAGCTTCGCGCACTGTCACGCTGCGAGTTCGTTTCGTTCTGCGAACTTGGCCTGTGGCTGGAGGCGCTGTTCATGCAAAAATTATCCGGCCACGTGTTGTCGCACATCGCGAACGACCCTGCCGGCTATGGCTACCAGTTGCATGAGCTTCGCGAAGAAGTTGGCCACAGCTTGATGTTTCTCGAACTGCATCGCCGCGCCGGGCTTGGCTTCATGACCCCGCCGGACCGGCGCCCCGCACTGGCGCGCTGGTTCGCCCGGCTCGCGCCGCATGATTCGCTGGCGTTCTGGGCGGCGATCCTGATCGGCGAGGACGTGCCGGACCGTTTCGCCCGCGCCATCACCGCCGACCCTGCCCTGCCCGAGCCGGTGCGCGCGATCACCCGGCTGCACGCACGCGAAGAGGCCCGCCACATCGCCTATGCCCGCGCCATGGTGCATGAACGCGCCGCCCGCCTGCCGGCCTGGCGCAAGCGCGCGCTGGCGCCGCTGCTGGGTGAGGTGATGCGCCAGTTCCTGCGCAGTTGCTTCTTTCCCGCCGCCAGCACCTACCGCGCCGCCGGCCTTGCCGACCCCGGTTTCTGGGCACGCGCCGCGCGCGCCAATCCGCACCGGATCGCGTTGATGCATCGCTGCGCGGCCCCGGCGCGCACGTTCCTGCACGCGCAGGGCATCCCGGTCTGAACGGCTGGCGCTGCCCAAAGCCGCTCCGGCCATCGGCGACACCCATCGGGCCGTCCGGTATTCCCAACACCGCGACGATGCGACAAGCTTCGCGCCGAGTCGGCTCGCCGCTCGACGCCAGGGGAGGTCCATCATTCAGATTTTCGACACCCATACCCACGTGATTTCGCCCGATCCGGTGCGCCATCCGACCGCGCCGATCGGCGGGCATCGTTCCGGCTGGTCGCTGGCTCGGCCGGTCAGCCATCCGTAACTGGCCGCCGCGATGGACGCCGCCGGCATCGACCGCGCGGTGGTGGTCCAGGCCTCCACCGTCTATGGCCACGACAACAGCTACGTGGTCGAGGCGGTGCGCGCCCATCGTGGCCGGCTGGTCG
>DAHWBL010000366.1 GCA_027323595.1 Acetobacteraceae bacterium
CGGCGATCGAGACGATGCAGATACTGGCAGGCACGATCCGCACAGCGGCCACGCGCGCGGCCGGCTGCCAGGACCCCGATGCCGCCGTGCTGCTGATCGAAATCGCCCGCTGCGTCGAGCGGCATGTCTGCCTGGTCGGGTCCGCGGCCGACAGCCCGCCGGACCGGCACCCGCCGTTGCCGGGCAGGCACGCGTTGGTTGCGACGCGGCACGCCAGTCCATGAAGGCGGCGCGGGTTCTGGTGGTGGAAGATGACATCACCATCGGCGCCATGCTCGGCGAGATTCTGGCCGACATGGGCCATGCGGTGTGCGCCACCGAAACCACCGAGGCCGGCGCGATCACCGCCGCCGCCCGCTGCCGGCCGGACCTGATGATCGTCGATGTGCGATTGGGCAGCGGCTGCGGCATGCGCGCCACCGACGCGATCCTGCGCGGCGGGTCGGTTCCACATATTTTCGTCACCGGCGACATTTTTGCGATGATCGAGTATCGGTCAGACGCGGTGGTGATTCACAAGCCGTTTTTCACCGCCCAACTTGCCGAGGCGATCGAGCAGGTTCTGGCGCCATGATCGGCTTTGCCTGCTGTCCGGAAGATTTCGGGTCCTTCCAGTTCCGATAGGTAGATTCCGAGACTATCGATGGCTCGGCGCGGCTGCCAGGGTGTGAATGGCAACGAGATGGATGCGCCCGTTCACGCATCACTTTCCTGCCCAAACACAAAGCCAGGAGCCACCCGATGTCATCCACGACACAGCCGACCACCGCCAACGCCCATCCGGCCGCCGCCGCGCATGTGACCGCCGCCGCACACCACGTCGCCGCCGCCAATCTGCACCACACGGCAGCACAGGCCCACGAGCAGGGCAAACACGCCGACGCCAAGCTGCATGCCCATGACGCATCCAAGCATGCCGATCTCGCGCACAAGGCGAGCGAATCTTCGGCGATGCACTCGAAGAACTGAAGCGATATCGGGCCAGGTGGCAGCACCTGGCCCGGTCCGGCGCGCACCCCATCGCTTGCATTGAAAGTTCGCAGAATGAACAAGAACCGTATCGAAGGCGCGATGCAGCAGGCCAAAGGCTCGCTCAAGCAGACGGCCGGCAAGGCCCTTGGCAATGCACGGCTGGAAAACGAAGGCAAGGCGGACAAGGCCAAGGGCACGATCCAGAACGCTGTCGGCAAGGCCCAGGACATCGTGAAGGAATAAGGCAATGGCGCTTTTTGATCGCGGATCGTCCGCAATGATGGCACGCCCGATGATGGCCGCACTTGCTGGCCTGTGCCTCGCCGGCGGATTTTCCGCGGTCGCGCGCGCGCAGGGCGCGCCGCAGACCATCACCCAGACCAGGATCGACCGAAGCACGCTGGCCACCGGCTATCGCGTCTCGAAGGTTGTTGGCAGCGTCGTCGTCAACCAGGACGGCGATGTGGTCGGCACCATCGACGACCTGATCGTGACACCCAACGAGCGGGTGCCGTTCGCGGTGCTCTCGGTGGGTGGGTTCCTTGGTGTTGGAACGAAATATGTCGTTGTGCCGTTCAGCGACATTGGCGTGGTCAACAAGCAGATGATGCTGCGCGGAGCAACGCGGCAGTCGCTGCTGGAGCTGCCGGAATTCAAATACGGCACGTGAGCTCGCGAGATGATCGTGGATATTTTTTTCACCAGGGAGAGCCTGCATGAGCCTCGGCACCATTCTTCTGATCGTCCTCGTGCTGTTCATGCTTGGCGCGCTGCCGACATGGTCGCACAGCGCCCACTGGGGCTATTATCCGGTGAGCGGGCTGGGCGTGGTCGCCATCATCGTCGTCGTGCTGCTGATCACCGGTCGGCTTTGAATGTTGATCGGGTGGATCGACCCGGCCCGATGAAGTCGGCCGCCAGAATCACCTGGCGGGCCGTATGATTCTTCAACCAAGGAGATATGCCATGCTCAAGAAATTCCCTCGCGCGACCATTGCCGTGCTGGTGCTGGCAACGCTGCCGCTGCTGGCCGCGTGCCACACCACCGCGGGCGCCGGCGAGGACATCTCGCACGCCGGCCAGGCGATCGAGCGCAGCGCCGACAAGGCCACGCCGTAACATCGCGGCGCGACCGACACTGCGTGCCTGCCGTCAACGACCGCCGTCCCGACCTTTCGGGGCGGCAGGTCAGACCAAGCGCCCATAGGATTGCCGCCACGGTCGGCATCCGCCACAGGCCGGCGGCGAAGTGTTGGAAAACACCATGCCCCAAAATGCCGTTCCCCACACGGACATCTTCGCCATCGACTAATCCCCCTTCAACCTGTTTCTGTTCGCCGAGGTGGGCACCGAGAGCAACGGCTCACGGCTGACGATCCTGTCGCTGCTGGCTCGCCAGGGGCTTGATCCATGGGCCGAGGCGGCACGCTGGGCGGAGCGTTCGCGCACCGCCAATATCGACCGCATGGTCCAACTGCTGGCGCAAATCCCTCTGCCGACCAACCCGCCACGGGATGCGCGTATCACCGCGACGCGGCTGGTGCTGCTGCTGCCCCCGACCGGGCGCGCATCACCAGGCGCGACGGTCACCAGGTCGGCCGCGCGGCGGCAATGGCTGATGCTGGCCGCGTTCTGCGCGGTGCTGGCGATGTCTGTGCTGGCCAACAGCTTTGCCACGACGAGCTTCCTGGATGGCCCGACAATTTCCGCCCCGGCCCCACTGACCGCGGCTGGTCGCTGATAACGCCGTCGGCGTCAGGCAGGTTTGGCACACGGCAACACCCGGGCTGAAGCCAGCCCGGGTGTGTTTATCGTCCGACCGTGAAACGGCGGCGTTCGCCGAATACCCGTCAGATCGACCCGAACCGGCGCCGACGCACCGCGAGCAGTCCGAGCAGGCCAATGCCGAACATCGCCATCGTCGCCGGCTCGGGAACCAGCGCCGCGACAAACGGGTTGATCGGCGTGTCGATCGAATAGGCCACACCGATCGCACCGGTGGGGCCGGACTCGGTCAATCCAAGGCTGAAATCCACCGGCGCGCCGGTCGTGAAGCCGGTTGGCGCGCCGGTCAACGTGCCGATGAAGGCCAGCCCGATGTTGCCGTCATGGATCGCGGTAACCACTTCATGGGTCAGGTCGAAGACAAACCCGTCGAAGCTCACGGTGAACGGGGTGACCGCCCCGTTCGCGACGCTGTAGCTTGAGTTCGACACGCTGAACGCGTCGCCGATCGACACCGGCCCGCCGTTTGTTGACAGCATGTTGTTGGGGGAAGCCAGATACGGATTGGCGGCACCGGAGATGAATCGCGTGCCCGCGGTGATGTCGATCGCCGTGGTGGTGGTGCCGAGTTGCCAGCCACCAGCGGTGTAGGTGGTGGTCACCGAGCCGTTGGTCAACGCGCCGGAAAATGATCCGTTCGGGCTGAGCGCGGCGTTCGCGACCGCCGAGCCGGCGACCGCCAGGCCCGCGGCAAGGCTGAAACGACAGGCGGTTCGCAACAGATATGTTCGCATTTGAACGCTCCTTGTCAGGTGGTGGGGAGCGATGAATTACGCCGCTGTCGTAAATTAGCCAGAATCGGAAAATACTTAATTGGCTCCGCAAAGACGCTCGATGGATGCACAGGAAATCCGCATCACACCGAGGCTGATGCAAAACCCGCCGCCGTGGTCGGGTCGCGTCGGGCGCGTACAATCCGAGCCTGTCTGGGCCGCACGCAGGCGGGTTAGCGTCGGCTTCGCCCCCACTTCGTCCCCACGGCGTGCAGCATGCGCAAAAGGCCGATGAGGCGTCGATCCAGAACCCGCCGCACCAACAGCAGAGACGAGCGATGACAGTGATCGACGGACACTCGCGATGGGTCCAACCCCGGTCCGCGCCCGCCGCGACCGCCTTGGCCGGGCGCGCGCAAAGCCGGGCCGAGGCAGGTCGGTCCGGTGGCGTGCAGCGTGGGCATCGTCGCTCATGGCGCGAACGGCTTGCCGGCGTCGAATGGCGTGTGCGTGA
>DAHWBL010000214.1 GCA_027323595.1 Acetobacteraceae bacterium
CGCGTCGTGCGGCGGATGCAAGGTGATGGTGCCGCCGGTGGGGCGATAAAATCCGGTGATGCAGTTGAACAAGGTGGTCTTGCCGGCGCCATTTGGCCCGATCACCGCGGTGATCCGCCCGGCGGCGGCGGCGAATGAAACCTGATCGATCGCGCGCAATCCGCCAAAAGACATGGATAAGCCGCGTATTTCCAGGATTGCCGATGCCATGGGATCAGCCGCGCCCCGACGCGAGCAGACCCGGGTCTATCCGCGCGGGCGGGCCGAGCGTGACCGATGGCGCGCGCGCGCCGGCGAGCCCGCGCGGGCGCAGCACCATGATCGCGACCAGTGCCGCGCCGAACACCACCATGCGATATTCGGCGAAGTCGCGCGCCAGTTCAAAGCCGCCGCTCATCACCAGGGCTGCGAGGGCGACCCCGATCTGGCTGCCCAGACCGCCAAGAACGACGATCGACAAAATGATCGCGCTTTCCATGAAGGTGAAACTCTCGGGGCTGATGAAGCCCTGGCGGGTGGCGAAAAACGCGCCGGCGAGCCCGCCGAAGCCGGCACCCAGAGCGAAGGCGGATAGCCTGGTGCGGGTGGTGTTGATGCCCAGCGCGCGCGCCGCGACCTCATCCTCGCGCAGCGCTTCCCAGGCGCGGCCGATCGGCAGGCGGCGCAGACGGTGGGTGACGAACGCCACGAAAAGGGCGAGGCCAAGGACGATGTAATAGAGAAATCCGAAGCGGTACAAAGAACTTGCCGGCAATCCGAAAAATCCGGCGAAGCTGCCCGCCCCGTTGCCCGCGCCAAAGCCGAGCCCGAACAGGGTCGGGCGCGGAATGCCCGAAATGCCGTTCGGCCCGCCGGTGAGCGACACGAAATTGAGCAGGATGATGCGCACGATCTCGCCGAACCCGAGCGTCACGATGGCCAGATAATCGCCACGTAACCGCAGCACCGGAAAGCCGAGCAGCACGCCACAGATGGCGGCGGCGAAAAATGATATGGGCACACAGGTCCAGAAGCCGAGCCCGAAGGCGCCGGAGACGAGCGCAAAGACGTAGGCGCCGACAGCATAAAACGCGACATAGCCAAGGTCGAGCAGGCCGGCGAGCCCGACCACGATGTTCAGGCCCAGCCCCAGTATGACGTAGGTCAGCACCAGCACCCCAAGATCGAGCTGGTAGCGCTGCACGCCGGGCAGCAGCGGGAACACCAGGGCGAGGCCGATCAGCACGCGCGCGCCGATCCGCCCGGCCGGGCGGGGCAGCGGGGCCGGCCGCCAGCGCGGGGCGCGCAACCAGGCCAGCCGCGCGGTGAACACGCCAGCCACCATGAGCAGCACCGGCCAGGGATGCCAGGTCAGGAAAATCGCTGAGCCCGCCTGGTCTATTCGTGCGCCGACCAGCGGCAGAAACAGCCCCGCGGCGACCAGCGCCGCGCCCGCCGCCGAACGCAGCGCGCGGCTCATACTTTTTCGATCTCGCGCCGGCCGAGCAGACCGGTGGGCATGAACAGCAGCACCAGGATCAGGATGGAGAACGCCGCCACGTCCTTGTATTGCACGCTGAAATAGGCGGACCAGAAGGTCTCCACCAGCCCGATCAGCAGGCCGCCCAGCACCGCGCCCTCCAGCGAGCCGATGCCGCCCAGAACCGCGGCGGTGAACGCCTTCACACCCGCCACGAAGCCGATGAAAAAATCGATCACCCCATAATAGAGCAGGAACAAAAGCCCGGCCACCGCGGCCAGCCCGGCGCCGATGACAAAGGTGAGGCTGATGGTGCGATCGACATCGATGCCCAGAAACGCGGCCATCCGCGCATCCTGCTCACAGGCCCGCATCGCGCGGCCAAGGGCGGTGGCGCGAACCAGCCAGCCGAACGCGCCCAGCACCGCGAGCGTGACCACCGCGATGGTGATCTGCATCCATGACAGGCTCACCGCGAACCCGTCCGCGCCCTGGCCGAGCACCAGCCCGCCGGGCAGCATCGGCATCAGCGGCTTCAGCCGCGGCCCCTGGGCGAGCTGCACGTAATTCTGCAACAGGATCGACATGCCGATCGCCGAGATCAGCGGCGCGAGCCTGAACGAGCCGCGCAACGGCCGATAGGCCACCCGCTCGATGGTCCAGCCATACAGGGCGGCGAGCGCGACGGCGAAAATCAAGGTGAGGCCGAGCGCGAGCGGCACCGAGGACACGCCCAGCATCGACAGCCCGACCAGCGCGGTGAGCGACAGGAACGCGCCGATCATGAACACGTCGCCATGGGCGAAATTGATCATGCCGATGATGCCATAGACCATGGTGTAGCCCACCGCGATCAGCCCGTAGATGAGCCCCAGTGTCAGCCCATTGATGGTTTGTTGCAGCGCGTAGCCCAAGCCCGTCGTGCCTTCCTGCTGGCGGTTGAACCCGCGCATCCTGCCGATGCGCCCGCGCCCCGGCAATCGCCCGCGGCCGCGAGGCGGGCCTCGCAAGCCCCGCGCCAGCACCCGCGCCGCCAGGGCTTCCCCTCCCGCCCAGGCTTTGCTAAGGGAGCCGCCTTCGGTCGGTGGCACGCGCCGCCGGGCGGGAGGGCGCATAGCTCAGTTGGTAGAGCAGCTGACTCTTAATCAGCGGGCCGTAGGTTCGAGTCCTACTGCGCCCACCAATCTTTGCAAAGATTTGGGTGGTTGTTCCTGAGGGAACATGACAAGAACAAATCGGTTCCGGGACTGACAGTTCGATTTGCCAACCATGTTCGGGGTTGGCCGGGTTCGGCCCGCGTGCCGTGCCGGTCAGGCGCTCGGCGGGGCATCGCCGGCGGGAAGGGGATGCCAGCCGGCCGCCAGTTCGGACCGCAGGCGCTGCTCGTCGCGGGCATGTTCCCATTTCGCGACCACCAGGGTTGCGACGCAATTGCCGGCGACATTGGTGAACACGAACGCCGCGGACAGGATGCGGTGCACGCCGAGCACCAGCGCGATCGCGCCCACGGGAATCGTGTGGGTGGCCGACAGGGTCATCGCCAGCACAGCGATCGCCGAACCGGACACGCCCGCCCCGCCCTTCGATGTGAGCAGCAGAATGCCGAGCAGCCCCAATTGCTGCTGCCAGCCGAGCGCGGTGTCGGTCGCCTGGGCGAGAAAAACGCTGACGGCAGCGAAATAAAGACAGGTGCCGTCATGGTTGAAGCTGTAGCCGGTGGGCAGAACCAGGCCCACCACCTGCGGTTCCACGCCGAGGCGTTCGAGCTTGCCGGTCAGATGCGGGAACACGCTCTCCGATGAGCTGGTGCCGAGCACCAGCAGCAGCTCGGCGCGGATATAGGACATCAGCCGCAGCAGATTGACATCGGCATAGGCGGCAATCGGGGCCAGCACGAGCAGGAAGAACAGCGCGCAGGTGAGATAGAATTCGCCGATCAGCGCGCCGAGCGAGACCAGCGAGCCGGCGCCAAAGCGCGCGACGGTGAAGGCCATCGCGCCGAAGGCGGCGGCCGGGGCGAGCTTCATCACCAAACCGATGATCCAGAACAGCGCCCGTGAGGTGGCTTCGAGCACGTCGAGCACCGGTTGCGCGCGCGCGCCGGTGGTGGCGAGCCCGCAGGCGAACAGCACCGAGAACAGCAGGATCTGCAGGATATCGCCGTCCGAAAAGGCACTGAATGCCGAGCGCGGGATGAGGGCGAGCAGAAACGCGCCCGCGCCTTCGGTGCGCGGCGGGGCGGCGAGGTCGCCCATCGCGGACAGGTCAAGGCTGGCGGCGGCAATGTGCAGCCCCGCGCCCGGGCGCAGCAGATTGGCGGAGAGCAGGCCGATGACCAGCGCCAACGATGTAACGATTTCGAAATAGATCAGCGCCTTGACCGCGATGCGCCCGACGGTGCGCAGGTCGCGCATCCGTGCGATGCCAAGGGTGACGGTGCAGAAAATGATCGGACCGACGACCATCTGGATCAGCCGGATGAAGGCGTCACCGAGCGGCTTCATCAGGGTCGCGGCCTGTGGCGCGAACACGCCGAGCGCGGCACCGCAGAGCATGGCGAGCAGGACCTGCACGGACAGGTCGTGCAGCCACCAGGCGCGCGATGGCGCGGTGGCGCGACTCATCGGTTCACGCCTGGCCAAGCAGCGCCGCCGCGGGGGCGAGCAGTGCCTCGGCATCGAGCCGGTGGGGCAGCAGAAGCTGGCGCACGCAGGTATCGATGGTGATCTGCAACGGTCGCGCCAGCGCGGCGGCGCCAAAGCGGGTCGGGCCTGGCGCGGCGGCGGCGGCGGCGACGAGCAGGCCATAGGCGGCGCGCACCGCTTCGGGGTGCTCGCGCGCGATGTCGCTGCGCACCACCACCAGATGGTTGATCGGGGTGAAGCCGTTGGCCGCGCTCCAGGCACGGTCGCGCGCGGCGGCGTCGGTGACGACCGGGATGAATTCGTCGCCCTCGGGCAGGTCGTTGCCCAGGATCGCGGCGTCGATGTCGCCGTCGCGCAGCATCGCCACCAGCGGCTTGTCGGGACCGGCGAGGACGCAGGGCGGATCGTGAAAGTCGCTGACGTGGGCGGCTTCCTGCGTCACCCAGTGCATTCTCTCGATCGGCAGATCGAAATCCTCCGCCAGATGCGCGCGCACCCACATGCCGGTGGTCTGGGTGTAGGCGCGCACGCCGATCTTTCGGGTGGCAAGGCTTGCCGGCGCGATCGGGCCGCGCGGGGCGTGGCTGATCAGGCAGCCGCGTTGCGCGCGCGCGGCCACCACGGCGGGCAACAGCATGATCGGCCGGCCGAAGGCGATCGCCTGCAACGCGGTGACCACGGCGAGCTCGCACAGATCGAACGCGCCACGCTCCACCATCGGACCGAAGGCGCGGTGCACCGGTGCGATCTCGGTGAAGTCGAGGCGCACCTCGGGGCTGGACAGCGCGCCAGATTTGAGCGGCTTCGTGTGCGCATAGGTGCCGAGCACCGCGCTGAGACGGACCGGCTCAGACATGGGCGGGCGTGGCGAGCGCGGGATAGAGAGTTTGCGCGGTGCCTGAAAAAATCATCTGTTGCGCCTCGCGCGGCAGCCCCGACAGCGCCGCGCGGGCCTGTGCGAGCAGGCCCGGCAGCGGCTCCTCGGCGGCCGGAAAATTCGAGCCCCAGGCGATCCGCCCGGCACCGAAGGCGGCGACGATGGCGCTGATGAAGCGGGCCGGGTCCGCGCCACCCTCGGCGGCCGTGGCCAGCGTGCGGTTGGTCAATTTCAGA
>DAHWBL010000222.1 GCA_027323595.1 Acetobacteraceae bacterium
CCGGCTGGTGAATCTGAAATCCGCCGCCTGCTGCAAAATCTGCGGCAGGCCGCGAATTTCATCAGGCTGCATCACCGACTTGGGGATGAACTGCTCGACCGACTCCCGCGCGATGTCGAGCGGCACGTGGCTTCCCGCGGCCAGCAGTTCCAGCGCCTTGGGGTCGCTGTAGGCCCAGTCGATCGTCTGCGCGATCACCTTGTTGAAAATGGCCAGCGCCGCATGTTTCGCCGCCACCACCGAGGCGGTGGTGACCGTCACGTTGATCGCCTGCTGCTGCAAACTGGTGACATCGCTGCTGCGCGCGACGATGCGGATCGTGCCCTCCTTCACCTGCTGCAGGCCGAACGGCACCACCGACCAGCTTGCATCGATCTGTCCAGACATCACCTGGGTCAGTCCAGACGGCGCCGGCCCGACCGAGACCAGTGTCACCTGGCCGGTGAGCCCGGCATTGCGCAGCATCTCGCGCAGGATCAGGTCCGATGTGGACCCCGCTTCGGAAAACCCCACCACCTTGCCGGCCATGTCCTTCACGCCATGGATCGGGCTGTCGGCCTTGGCGAACCAGAAGGTGTAGGTCGTCCCGGTCAGCCCCGCCCCGATCACCCGCAGCGGCGCGCCCTTCGCGAACGCGCCGACGATCGCCAGAATGCCGGTGTTGGTGGCGACATCCACGCTGCCGGAAATCAGCGCCTGCATCGTCTGCGACCCACCGGCGGTGTAGGCCAGTTCCACGTCCAGCCCGGCCTTCCTGAAAAACCCTTCCTGCACCGCGAATTCGACCATGTTCCAGGTGCCCTTGTTCGGCACCGTCACCTTGAGCGTGTCCGCCGCCGTCGCGAACGGCAGCAGCGCGAGACAGCCGAGGACAAATCGCCCGATCATGACACCCCCTTGGCGCGGATAACGGGAGGCTAGGCGAAGGATGATCGATAGGGGAAGATGATTCGACGGGCCGCACGGCGCCATGCGCGCGGATGCGGCGCGGGGTCACCGGTTTTCGGGATGGCGCACATGAAGGGGCAGGCGATCGCGTGCGGTCGGGGCGTGATGGTGCCGATTGTCATCGGTGCGATGGCCCTCCTCGTCGTGGCGAGTATGGCGTGCGCGCAGAGCACACGGGTCAGCGTTGGCTATACGCTGGGCGGTGACGTTTCGGCGGCGTTCGTGGCGCGCGAGCAGGGGGTGTTCGCCCGGCATGGGCTGGACGTGTCGCTGACCGCCACCGCCGTTGGTTCCAATCTTCCCGCCGCGGTGTTGAGCGGTTCTTTTGACATCGGCACGCCGACCGCGCCGGTGCTGCTGCTGGCCACCGCCGGCGGCATCGATGAAGTGGTGGTGAGCGGCGGCAGCGTCGCCACCCGGGGCTCGCGCAACCATGCGGTGATCGCCCGACCTGGTGCCAACATCGTCGCCCCGGCGGATTTCATCGGCCGGCGGGTGGCGATCGCCGGGTTTGGCGGGTTCTTCGATCTGCTGTTCGAGGAATGGCTCGCGCGCGGCGGCGTCGATCCGCAGCGGGTGTTCCTGGTCGAGATGGGCCAGGCGCTGATGGCCGATGCGCTGCGTGGCGGATCGGTGGATGCGGTGGTTGCCGCCGATCCCAATGTCACGCGCATGGTGGGCAATGGCGTGGGGCGGGTGGTGGTCTATATCGACAGCCAGTTCCCCGACGGACTGCCGGTGATCCTGTATGCCGCCGGGCGCGACTGGGTGGCCAAACATCGTGACGCGGCGCGTGCTTTCGCCGAATCGATCGCCGAGGCAAGCGCCTATGCGCGCGCCCATCCCGACCAGTTGCGTCAGACCATCGCCGCCTATACCAGGCTGCCGCCCGAGGTGGTGAACGCCGCCGGCCTGCCGGAGTTGCAGGCAGCGCTCAGCCCCGACCAGCTCGGCCTGTGGAACCCCATCCTGCGGTCCCGCGGCGCGCTTGGCGCGGATGTGGACACGGCCAGATTGCTGGACTGGTAGGCGCGCCCGGCATTTGGACGCGCCCGGTGGTTTTTATTTCGCTTCGTAGACGATCTTGCCGCCCAGCATGGTGAGCACCGACTGGGTGCGGCCGATGCGCTCGGTCGGCACGCTCATATAGTCCTGGTCGAGCACGGCGAGGTCGGCCTGTTTGCCAGGCTCCAGCGAGCCGCGCTTGGCGTCGTCGAAGCTGAACCAGGCGGAGCCGAGCGTGTAGAAGCGCAATGCCTGTTCGCGGCTGGGCAGTTCGGCAGCGTCGCGTGTTTTCATGCCGCCCACGGTGAGCCCGTCGAGCATCCATTGCAGCGAGGAGAACGGGTTGTAGGAATTCACCCGGTGCGCGTCGGTGCCGCCGCCGATGACCACGCCCATTTTCGCCGCGCTGACCATGGGCGGCACCCGGCGCATGGCGTCCGCACCGATCTCGTCCTTCATGCGCTCGCCGTCGAAATAGGTGGCGTCCTGCAAGGTCCAGCCGACGCCGAGTTTTTTCATCCGCGCCAGCGTGGCGTCCGAGGCGTCGTTGAGATGGGCGATCGACCAGCGCAGCGGTGCGATCGGGTGGGTCTTGTTCACCTCCTCGAAAATGTCGAGCAGGCTGTCCACCGCGGTGTTCATGTACCAATGCTGGGTGAGGGTGAGCCCGTTGCTGGCGGCCCACTCGGCGATGGCGCGGTATTCGGCCTTGGCGGCGTCGTTGGGGTGGTCGTTGTTGTACATCGCCCAGTCGACATTTTCGCCGATGCCGTTGAAGCGCAGCATGTCGTCGCCGAAGCCCATCGGCATCACGCCGAGCGAGGCTTTGTAATCTTCCAGTTCGTGGCCGCGGCGCTGCGCGAACATCGAGAAGCGCACCCGCATGGTGAGCTTGCCCTCGTGCCAGATCTGGAACAGCGGGCGATAGCTGGCCGCGGTGATGTTGAAGCCGCCGGGATCGTCGATGCCGGTGACGCCGAGGCGATTCATGTCGTGGAAAAATTCGATGGTGCCGGACAGGCTCTGCGCCTCGGTGGGCACCGGCAGTTTGTCGAACATCCCGGTGATGGCGGGCACGTTGCCGCTGATCCAGCCGCTGGGGCGGCCATCGGGGGTGTTTTCGAGATGGCCCTTGCCGGGGATGTCGGTGTCGGCGGCGATGTGCAGGCTGGCCATGCCGGCCGGCGAGAGCAGCACGGAATCGTAGAAATGCTGGATGTAGATCGGGTGTCCGGGGGCGGCGGCGGCGATCTCGGCCTGGGTGGGCAGGCGGTGTTCGGCGAACTGGTTCTCGCTCCAGCCGCCGGCGACGATCAGCCAATGGTCCTGCGGCTGGCCCTTCGCGGCCTGGGTGAGGCGGGCCATCGCCTCGGCGATGCTGCGGGTGCCGATCCAGTTGACCTCGCTGGTGGTGAACAGCCCGGCGCGGATGCCGTGGATGTGGCTGTCGATCAGCCCGGGGATGACGGTGCGCCCGTGCAGATCGATGCGCCTGGTGTGCGGCCCGGCGAGGCGGGCGATGGTGGCGTTGTCGCCGACCGCGAGGATGCGCCCGTCGGCGACGGCGATGGCCTGCGCGATGGAGGATTTCGCATCCAGCGTGACCAGCTTGCCGTTGCTCAGGATGGTGTCGGCCGGCTGCGCGGCGGCGGGGGCGACGGCGAGCGGGGCGAGCGGGGCGAGCAGCAGCGCGGACAGCGCGAGGCCAGGGCGCGTGGGTGCCGACATGGGCGGATCCTCCGGATGCGCCGTGATGGCGCTTGTTGTTGCGCGCAGGCTGCCGGTTTCGCGGTCGGGCGGCAAGAGCGGCGCGTCGGCGGCTTGTGACGGCGCGGCGCTGAGTCTAGGGTGCGGCGCCGCCACGGCGGGTGCCTCGGCCGGCTGTTCGCGCCGCGCGCCCGGTCGCCACGATGGAGATGTCCCGCCTTGTCCCTCGCCTATCAGCGTGTCCTGCTCAAAATTTCCGGCGAGGCCCTGATGGGCGAGCGCGACTATGGGCTGGACAGCGACACGCTGAGCGCCATCGCGCTCGATGTCGCTGCCGTGGTGTCGATGGGTGTGCAAGTCAGCCTGGTGATCGGCGGCGGCAACATCTTTCGCGGCGTGCAGGCGGCGGCGCGCGGCATGGATCGCGCGCAGGCCGATTATGTCGGCATGCTGGCCACGGTGATGAACGCGCTGTCGATGCAGAGCGCGCTGGAAAAGATCGGCGTGCCGACGCGGGTGCAGTCCGCGATCCCGATGGCCAGCGTGTGCGAGCCCTATATCCGCCGTCGCGCCGAGCGCCATATGGAAAAGGGGCGGGTGGTGATTTTCGCCGCCGGCACCGGCAATCCGTTCTTCACCACCGACACCGCCGCGGCCCTGCGCGCCACCGAGATGGGGTGCGACGTGCTGCTCAAGGGCACCCAGGTGGACGGTGTGTATTCGGCCGATCCGCGCCGCCATCCCGACGCGGCGCGGTATGACCGGCTGACCTATCTTGAGGTGCTGTCGCGCGATCTGGCGGTGATGGATGCCTCCGCGATCAGTCTGGCGCGGGAAAACCGGCTGCCGATCATCGTGTTCAACATCCATGCGCCCGGCGCCTTCGCGCAGGTGATGCGCGGGCAGGGCTGTTTCACCACGATTATCGAGGCGACCGGGCCGGGCGTCTCGGCGGGCTGAGCGGAGGACATGGCATTGGCGATCATCGAACTGGGAGCCCTGCGGGACGATCTGACGCGCCGGATGGACGGCGCGATGGAGACCCTGCGTCGTGATTTCGGCGGGCTGCGCACCGGGCGGGCGAGCCCGGGCCTGCTGGAGCCGGTGAAGGTCGAGGCCTATGGCGGCGAGGTGCCGATCAGCCAGGTCGGCACCATCAACGTGCCCGAGCCGCGGATGCTGACGGTGCAGGTGTGGGACCGCACGCTGGTCGGCGCGGTGGAGCGCGCGATCCGTGACGCCGGGCTCGGGCTCAACCCGGCGGCCGACGGGCAACTGGTGCGCGTGCCGGTGCCGATGCTGACCGCCGAACGGCGCAACGAGTTGGCCAAGGCGGCCGGGCGCTACGCCGAGGCGGCGCGGGTGTCGATCCGCGGGGTGCGGCGTGACGGCATGGACCAGATCAAGGCCGCCGAGAAGAAGCACGACATCGGCGAGGATGACGGCCGTGACTGGGCCGAGCAGGTGCAGAAGCTGACCGATCAGTACATCAAGCGGATCGATGATGGGCTGGTCGAGAAGGAAAAAGAGATCAGGCAGGTCTGAGCAGAAACGATGTCGCACCCGACGCCGCTGTTGCGTACCGCCGAACCGTCCGGCGCCGGGCCTGCCGCCCCGGCGGCCGCGTTCGCGCCGCATGATGGCGCGGTGCCGGTGCATGTCGCGATCATCATGGACGGCAACGGGCGATGGGCCGCCGCGCGCGGGCTGCCGCGCATCGCGGGGCATCGCGCCGGGGCGGAGGCGGTGCGGCGGACCATCCGCGCCTGCCTCGATACCGGCGTTGCCTGGCTCACGGTCTATGCGTTCAGCAGCGAGAACTGGCGCCGTCCGGCGACCGAGATTTCCGACCTGACCGGGCTGCTGCGCCATTATCTGCGCCAGGAGGTGGCGGAATTGTCGCGCGTTGGCGTGCGGATGCGCTTCATCGGCGACCGCGCGCGCTTCGGCGCGGCGATGGGCAGCCAGATCGCGTTGGCCGAGGAGCGCACGGCGGCCAACACGCGGCTCAATTTGAACATCGCGCTGTCCTATGGCGCGCGCGACGAGATCGTGGCGGCGGCGCGCAAGCTGGCGCAGGCGGCGATGGAGGGGCGGATCAGCCCCGAAGCGATCGACGAGGCGGCGTTCGCAGCGCAACTCACCGCCGCCGGACAGCCGGACCCGGACCTGATCATCCGCACCTCCGGCGAGCAGCGCCTGTCGAATTTCCTGCTCTGGCAGTCGGCCTATGCCGAACTCGTGTTTCTGGACGTGCTCTGGCCGGATTTCGACGCCGCGCATTTTTGCCAGGCGCTGGGAGCGTTTGCCGGACGCGAGCGGCGCTTCGGCGCGCGGCCGGACGCGGGTGCCGGGCGCGGCTGAGGCG
>DAHWBL010000234.1 GCA_027323595.1 Acetobacteraceae bacterium
CGGCAGCAGCAGCGCGGCGCGTCGATTCAGCATCAGGTCAATCCTTGATCGTTCCAGTCCTGGCCACGCACCTCGTCGCGCGCGAAGCGAAAATCCACGTTGCAGAATTCGCAGGTCATCACGATCGCGCCATCGACCACCATGCCGTCGAGATCCTCGCCGCCGAAACCTTCGAGAATGCCGGACAGCTTCGCGCGCGAGCAGCGACAGCCATAGGCCAGCGCGCGCGGCCGGTCGGCGGCCACGCCCTCGCCGTGGAACAGCCGGAACAGCAACTGCTCGCCCGACAGCGCGTCATCCAGCAGCTCGGCATCGCTCAGCGTGGCGGCCAGCATGACCGCGGTGTTCCAATGCTCGTCCTGCTCGGCCTGGCTCATGTCGGGGTCCACCCCGCCCGCGCCGGCGACCCGTTCGAGCACCAGCGCGCCGGCGCGCCAGCCGGCATCGGTGCGCGCGCAGGCCAGCCGCACCATGCAGGGCATCTGCTCGCTGGTCTCGAAATAATGCAGCGCCATCGCGGCGAGATCAGGCCCGATCAACGCGACGATGCCCTGATAGCGATCGGTCTGCGGCCCCTGGTCCACGCTGAACGCCAGATGCCCGCGCCCCAGCAGCGCCGCGGCACCGGGCGGGTTGGCGTTGGCAAGCGCCGCCGCCAGCCGCTCGGGCTCGACGCGCGCATAGCCGCGCAGCCGCCCGTCATCGGTGCAGTCGGCAAGCAGCATCGACACCGCGCCGTCGCCCTTCGCCTGCAGGCTGAAGCTGCCGCGATATTTCAGCGCCGCCGCCAGCGCCGCGGTGAGCGCCAGCGCCTCGCCCAGCAGGCCGGCGACCAGCGGATGCGGGGCATGGCGGGTGATCAGCGCATCGGCCAGCCCGCCCAGCCGCACCAGCCGCCCGCGCACCGGCTTGTGCGGCAGATGAAACGGCAGCACCCCGCGCGGCACCACGATGTCGGGCACGTCGGGACGGTCGGCGTCGAGAAAGGCGGGCGTGTCGGTCATGGTCCGCAAGATAGGCGCGCGCCGGCGATGAAACCAGTGCGGCGGCCGGCGAGGTCAATCCTCCTCGGCCAGCTCCTCCTCCAGCGCCTCCAGCACCTCGTCCAGCGCCTCGATCACCGCCGGCTCGATCTGCACCTCCTCCAGCTCCGCCAGCAGCAGCTTGCGACAGGTGGCGGCGGCGGCTGGGATGTCGATGGCGCCGAGCGCCTCGGCGATGCAGCCGGCATAGGCGGCGCGCGCCGCCCCGACCGGCGCATCCTCGGGGAAGCCGGCGAAAATCTCGTCCAGCCGCTCATCCACCCAGCCGGGCAGATCCGGATCATCCTCGCCCATCAGATCGCTCCCAGCACCCAGGCCAAAATCGCCTTTTGCACATGCAGCCGGTTCTCCGCCTCGTCCCAGACCACCGAGGCCGGCCCGTCGATCACCTCGGCGCTGACCTCCTCGCCACGATGGGCGGGCAGGCAATGCATGAACACCGCGTCCGGCGCGGCGCGCGCCATCAGCGCCGCATCCACCTGATAGGGCGCGAGCAGCGCATGCCGCCGCTCCGCCTCGCCGTCGGCCATGCTGACCCAGGTGTCGGTCAGCACGCAGCGCGCGCCGGCCACCGCCTCGGCCGGATCGTGCGTCACCAGCAGCCGCGCGCCCGCGGCCTGCGCCCAGGCGCACAGCTCCGCCGGCGGCGCCAGCTCGGCCGGGCTTGCGATGGCGATCGGAAAGCCGAGCCGGGCGGCGGCCTCCACCCAACTGCGCGCGACATTGTTGGCATCCCCTACCCAGGCGACCGCCTGCCCCGCGATCGGCCCCAGATGCTGCTCGAAGGTGAGGATGTCGGCCAGCACCTGGCACGGGTGGCTGCGCTCGGTCAGCCCGTTGATCACCGGCACCGTGGCGTTGGCCGCCATCTCGTCGAGCTTGGCCACCCGGTCGGTGCGCAGCATGATCGCATCGACATAGCGCGACAGCACCCGCGCGGTGTCGGCGATGGTCTCGCCGCGCCCGAGCTGCATGTCGCGCCCCGACAGCACCGTCACATCGCCGCCGAGCTGGCGCATCGCCACCTCGAAACTGACGCGGGTGCGGGTGCTCGGCTTGTCGAAGATCAGCGCCAGGGTGCGGCCGGCGAAGGGGCGCGGGTGCGCGGCAACCGTCCAGGCGCGGGCGGTGTCGAGAATGCGCCGCAGGGTGGCGGCGTCATGGTCGCGCAGATCGAGAAAATGCCGCGGCGGCAGCACCGGCGCGGCCGCGACCCGGGCGGCGCGCATCATGCCACCGCCGCCAGCCGCGCCCGGCAGCGCGCCGCCGCGTGCGCCAGCATCTCGATCGCCACCGCGCATTCGGCCTGCCGCACGATCAGCGGCGGCGCGAGCCGCAGCACATTGTCGCCTGCGGCAACGGTCAGCAGCCCCTCGGCCATGGCGGCGGCCTGCATCTCGCTGTTCGGCACCAGGCATTTCAGCCCGACCAGCAGCCCAAGCCCGCGCGCATCGTTGAAAATGTCGAGGTATTCCGTCACCAGCCGCTCCAGCCCGGCGCGCAGAAACGCCGCGGTGGCGGTGATCTCGGCGATGAAACCGTCCGCCAGCACCACATCCAGCACCGCGTTGGCCGCCGCCGCGGCGAGCGGGCTGCCGCCGAAGGTGGTGCCGTGGCTGCCGGCGGTCAGATGCTTCGCCACCGCCTCGGTGGCCAGAATCGCGCCCATCGGAAAGCCCCCGGCGATGCCCTTGGCCGCGGACATCACGTCCGGGGTGACCCCGCACAGCTCATGGGCGAACAGCGCGCCGCAGCGGCCGATGCCGGTCTGCACCTCGTCCATGCCGAGCAGCAGCCCGAACTCGTCGCAGGCGGCGCGCAGCCCGCGCAGGAAATCGGGCTCGGCGCGCCGGATACCGCCCTCGCCCTGCACCGGCTCGACCAGAATGCCGGCGGTCAGGGGCCCGATCGCGTCGCGCACGGCATTGAGATTGTTCAGCGGCACATGATCGAACCCGTCCACCGGCGGACCGAACCCGTCGAGATATTTCTCGTTGCCGGTGGCCGAGAGCATGGCCAGGGTGCGGCCGTGAAAGGCGCCCTCGAAACAGATCACGCGGGTCCGCTCCGGATGGCCGGTGCGCGCCATCGCCCGGCGCATCAGCTTCACCAGCCCCTCATTGGCCTCCGCACCCGAATTGCAGAAAAACACGCTGTCAGCGAAGGAATTCTCCACCAGCCTGGCCGCCAGCCGCTCGGCCTGCGGCACCCGGTACAGGTTGGACACATGGATCACCCGGCCGGCCTGCGCGGCGATGGCGCCGACCAGGCCGGGATGGGCGTGGCCCAGCGAGCTGGTGGCGATGCCGGCGCCGAAATCCAGAAAACGTCGCCCGTCGGTGCTCCACAGCCAGGCGCCCTCGCCATGATCGAAGGCGATGTCGGCACGCGCGTAGGTGGGCATCAGGGCGGAAATCATCTTGGCACCATTGGTTTAGGCGGTTGGACGGCCGGATGATCCGCACCCGCACCGCGGAAGTCAAACCATCGCTGCATCGCGACCACGCGACCCTGGTCTGCCCCGCGCGGCTGGGGCAAGCTCGCGCGATGTCGCCTGACCCATTGCCCGACGAGGCCGCCCTGCGCGCCGCCGCCCTCGCCCATGTCGCGCGCTACGCCACCACCCGCGCGGGGCTGCTGCGGGTGCTGCACCGGCGCATCGACCGCGCCGCCGCCGCCCTGCCGCCCGACGCCGACCACGCCGACACCCGCGCCGCCATCGCCGCCGCCCGCGCCGCCGCCGCCAGGGTCGCCGACGCGCTGGTGGAAAAAGCCATCAT
>DAHWBL010000257.1 GCA_027323595.1 Acetobacteraceae bacterium
GCCGGGCGGTTCCGCGAGGATCTGTATTACCGGCTCGCGGTGGTGCCGCTGCGCGCGCCATCGCTGCGCGAGCGGCGCGAGGACATCGGCGCACTCGCGCGGCATTTCCTGGCCCGCTCGGCCGAGACCGCCGGCATGCCCGGACGCGAGCTGTCGGCCGACGCGCTGGCCGCGCTGCAGGCCTATGAGTGGCCGGGAAACGTGCGGCAGTTGCGCAATCTGATGGACTGGCTGCTGATCATGGCGCCGGGCGGGCCGGCCGACCTGGTGCGCGCCGACATGCTGCCGCCCGAGATCGGCAGCGGCGCGCCGGCGCTGCCGCAGTTCGACGCCTCCGAGGATGTCATGAGCCTGCCGCTGCGCGAGGCGCGCGATCTGTTCGAGAGCCAGTATCTGCATGCGCAACTGCTGCGCTTTGGCGGCAACATCAGCCGCACCGCCGGCTTCGTGGGCATGGAGCGCAGCGCGCTGCACCGCAAGCTCAAGCAGCTCGGCGTCAACACCGACGAACGCGTCCCCGGCGCCTGACATCTCGCGGAGCAGCCCACACGATGAGCCGAATTGCCTATGTCGACGGGCGCTATGTCCCGCACGCCCACGCCCATGTGCATATCGAGGACCGTGGCTACCAGTTCGCCGATGGCGTCTATGAGGTGATCCTGCTGCTCGGCGGCCGGCCGATCGATGCCGGGCTGCATCTGGGCCGGCTCGCCCGCAGCCTCGCCGAGCTTGCCATTCCCGCCCCGGTCGGCGACGCGGCGCTCACCCGCATCATCGCCGAGGTGGTGCGGCGCAACCGGCTGCGCGACGGGCTGTTCTATCTGCAGGTCACCCGCGGCGTCGCGCGGCGCGACCATGGGTTTCCCCGCCCGGCACCGAGGCCGACCCTGGTGCTGACGGCGCGGCGGATTCCGCCGTTTCCGACCAGCCTGGATGGCTGGCAGGCCAGCGCCATCACCCATCCCGATCAGCGCTGGGCGCGCTGTGACATCAAATCGATCGCGCTGCTGCCCAACGTGCTGGCCCGCCAGGCGGCGCGGCAGGCCGGGGCGACCGAGGCGATCCTGTTCGGCCCCGACGGCACCGTGACCGAGGGGGCGGCGACCAACATCTGGATCGTGGACGCCGAGGGCGTGCTGCGCACCCATCCGCTGGGCCATGCGATCCTGCCCGGCTGCACCCGCGCGGCGCTGCTGGGGCTGCTGGAGCGCGGCAATATCCGCCATGAGGAGCGCGCCTTCAGCCTCGATGAGCTGCGCGCGGCGCGCGAGGTGATGCTGAGCAGCGCCACCAGCTACATCAAGCCGATCGTGGCGGTGGACGGGGCGACGGTGGGCCAGGGGCTGCCGCACGCGGGCCGGGCCGGGCCGGTCGCGCAACTTCTGTTCGATCTGTTCGCCGCGCACGTGCGCGCGGCAGGCGCTGGCGGGCCCGGCGGGAAATAAAGCTGTGATTTACGCTGCGGTGCAGCATTTGCTTGTTTCGTGACGGTTTGCGTCCTACATTGGCTCTGCGGGTCGGATTGCGGTGCCACGCCGGACGGCCCCCCAAGACCAATAACAACAGCCAGCCAGTAAAGGATCATGCCGTGGCCAACGAGAAACCTCAGAACGTTCAGGACGTCTTCCTGAACCACGTCCGCAAGTCGAAAACCCCGGTTACCGTGTTTCTGGTGAACGGCGTCAAGCTGCAGGGCATCATCACCTGGTTCGACAATTTCTCGGTGCTGCTGCGCCGTGATGGTCATACCCAGCTGGTCTACAAGCACGCCATCAGCACGGTGATGCCGGGCGCGCCGATTCAGCTGTTCGACGCGAGCAAGGTCGAGGCCGCCACCGCGAGCCTGCGCGAGACCACCTCTGCCGAATGATCCGGCGGTGACCGACGCGGGTCCGATGCGGACCGCGGTGATCCTGCCCTGGGAACGCGGCGAGCAGAGCGACACACGGCGCGCCGCCTCGGCGCGGCTCGCCGAGGCCGTGGGTCTTGCCGCGTCGATCGGGCTGGTGGTGGTGCACAGCGCGGTGCTGCCGCTGCGGGCGCGCCGGCCCTCGATGCTGCTCGGCCCCGGCCAGGTGGAGGAGCAGCACAAGGCGCTGGAGGCGGCATCGGTGGGTCTGGTGATCGTCGATGCGGCGCTGTCGCCGGTGCAGCAGCGCAATCTGGAGCGCGCCTGGGGCTGCAAGGTGATCGACCGCACCGGCCTGATCCTGGACATTTTTGGCGAACGCGCCGCGACGTCGGAGGGCGCGTTGCAGGTGGAGCTTGCCCATCTGGATTATCAGCGCTCGCGGCTGGTGCGGTCCTGGACCCATCTGGAGCGCCAGCGCGGCGGCTTTGGCTTTCTTGGCGGCCCCGGCGAGACCCAGATCGAGGCCGACCGGCGGCTGATCGGCGACCGCATCGCGCGGCTGCGGCGCGAGCTGGAGCAGGTGCGGCGCACCCGCGATCTGCACCGGCGGACCCGGCGGCGCACGCCGTTTCCGGTGGTCGCGCTGGTGGGCTACACCAACGCCGGCAAATCCACCCTGTTCAACGCGCTGACCGGCGCGGACGTGGTCGCGCGCGACCAGTTGTTCGCCACGCTGGACCCGACCATGCGCGGCCTTACGCTGCCGTCCGGCCGGCGGGTGATCCTGTCGGACACGGTGGGCTTCATCAGCGAGCTGCCGACCGAGCTGGTGGCGGCGTTTCGCGCCACGCTCGAAGAGGTCGCCGAGGCCGACATCATTCTGCATGTCCGCGACGCCGCCCATCCTGACAGCGCCGCCCAGCGCGCCGACGTGATCGCGGTGCTGGACGGCATGGCCAAGGACGGCGTGCTGGCCGAGGACTGGGCGACCCATTGCGTCGAGGTTCTGAACAAGGCCGATCTGCTCGGCGGCACCGTGGCGGTCACCGCGCGCGACAACGCGGTGGCGGTGTCGGCGCTGACCGGTGAGGGGCTCGATGATCTGGCGGCGCTGATCGACGACCGGATCGCCGCCGAATTGCAGACCGTGGACTACGCGCTGCCGCCGGCCGAAGGGGCGCGGCTCGCCTGGCTGTATCGCCATGGCGAGGTGGTCGCGCGCGACGACACCGACACCGCGATCCATGTGCGGGTGCGGCTGCTGCCGGCCGATCGCGCGCGCTTCGAGCGGCCCGACGAGGCCGCCGCGCGGTGAGCCTGCGCCAGCGCGATCTGGACGCGATCATCGCGCTCGTGGCCGAGGTGGCGGCGGCCGAGATCATGCCGCGCTTTCGCCATCTGCTGCCTGAGGACATCAGGGTGAAATCGAGCGCGCTCGATCTGGTGACCGATGCGGACACCAGCGCCGAGATCGCGATCTGCGCAGGCCTGCGCAGGCTTTTTCCGGGTTGCGCGCTGGTTGGCGAGGAAGCCGCCGCGGCCGACCCGTCGGTGATGGCGGTGCTCGCCGATGCCGATCTGGCCTTCACCATCGACCCGGTGGACGGCACCGCCAATTTCGCCGCCGGGGTGCCGCTGTTCGCCACCATGATCGGCGCGGTCAGCAAAGGTGAAGTGATCGCCGCGATCATTTATGATCCGGTCACCGGCGAGAGCCTCGGCGCGTTGCGCGGGCAGGGGGCGTGGTCGCGCGCGGCGGATGGCCGGCAGGCCAGCCTGCGGGTGGCGCCGACGCGACCGGTGGCGCAGATGACCGGGGCCGCGGGGTGGCGCTATTTCGCGCCCGAGCGGCGCGCGCATGTGCTGGCCGGCTTTCCCGCGCTCGCGCAGGTCTGGGATTTTCGCTGTGCCGCGCACGCCTATCGCATGGTGGCGATGGGCGGCTGCGACTTCGTGCTGTTCAACCGGCTGCTGCCGTGGGACCACGCGCCGGGCTGGCTGCTGCACCGCGAGGCCGGCGGCTATTCGGCGCGGCTGGATGGCAGCGCCTATCACCCGACGCTGACCGGCGGCGGGCTGATCTGCGCGCCCGACCGGCAAGGCTGGGAAGCGCTGCATGCGGTGCTGATCGGCGAAAGCTAAGAGAAAATCAGGGTTTTTTCTGCTCCGTGCGCTTCACCTCGGCCCAGGCGGCTTCCATTTCGGCGAGCGGCACATCGGTCGGGGTTTTGCCCTGCCGTGCCAGGATATCCTCCACCCCCTGGAAACGACGGGCGAATTTCTGATTTGCCGCGCGCAGGCAGGCTTCCGGATCGAGGTCGAGCTTGCGCGCCAGATTGACCACCACGAACAGGATGTCGCCCATCTCGTCGGCCAGCCGCGCGGGGTCCGCTTCCGGCAGTTCGGCGCGCAGTTCGCCGACCTCCTCGGCGAGCTTGTCGAGCACCGCCTCGGCATCGGGCCAGTCGAAGCCCACGCGCGCGGCGCGGCGGGCGAGCTTGTCGGCGCGGGTGAGCGCGGGCAGACCAAGCGGAATGCCGGCGAGCGTGCCGATCTGCCGGCGGGCCGCGCGCTCGGTGATTTTCTGCTGTTCCCAGGCCGAGCTTTGCGTGGCGACATCGCGCAGTTCGGCATCGGCGAACACGTGCGGATGGCGGCGGATCATTTTGTCGGTGATGGCAGCGGCGATGTCGGCGAAATCGAAACGCTGCTGCTCCTCGCCCATGCGGGCGTAATAGACCACCTGGAACAGCAGATCGCCGAGTTCGTCGGGCAGGCCGGACCAGTCCTGTCGGGCGATGGCGTCGGCGACCTCGTAGGCCTCCTCGATGGTGTAGGGGGCGATGGTGGCGAAATCCTGTGCGCGGTCCCATGGGCAGCCGGTGCGCGGGTCGCGCAGGCGCGCCATCACCTCGATCAGGCGGGCGATCTGCTGCTGGGCGCGGTCGGGCTGGGTCATGCGATGGGCTCCGGGGCAAACGCGGCGTTGATTAGCATGGGGCAACGCGGGCGATAATGCTGGCGTTGGGGGCCGCATGCGTGGCAGGCTCGCGGCGGGGAAGTGGCTGCCAGGCGCACGCGGTTTCACACGCGCGCAGGAGCATGCTCATGCCTGATCATCCCATCACCGACCCCGGATTCTGTCATGTCGGCCCCACCGACACGCCCTGGCGCAGCGAGGGGCTGCGGGATTT
>DAHWBL010000269.1 GCA_027323595.1 Acetobacteraceae bacterium
CCAAGCCGACACTGGTGCGCCGGCTGCAAACTTTTGTTGGGCTGGGCTTGGTGATGAACGATCGTCGGCAGGGCGGCTACACCGTCACCTCGAAGGTGCAGTTGTTGTCTCGCGGCTTTCATGGCGATCCGCTGGTGATCGAGGCCGGACGCGCCTGGGCGATTGACCTGACGCGTCGCCACAAATGGCCGGTGAGCATCGCCATGCTCGCGCGTGACGAGGTGGTGGTGCGCTTCAGCACCATTCCGGACAGCCCGATCTCGCCGTTCCATGTCAGCATCCACATGCGTCTAAGCCTGATCGGACGCGGCCTTGGACGGGCCTATCTGGCGTTTTGTCCATCGGCGGAACGCCGGATTCTTCTCGATGCACTGGCCCTGTCGGACCGCGCCGAGGACGCGCTGGCGCGCGACCGTGTTGCCGTGCTGCGCATGCTGGCCGCCATCCGCAAGCGCGGCCACGCCGAGCGCGATCCGCATGTCGAGCCGCGCGACTCAAACACGCTCGCCGTACCGATCATGCACAATGACCGGGTGCTCGCGACACTCGGGGTCACGTGCTTTGCCTCTGCCCTGCGGCCCGAGGGCGCGCGCGGCGTTCTCGTCGCCGAGCTCAGGACGGCGGCGGAGCGGATCGCCGAGGATATCGCGGCACTGGAATCCGGCGCGAAACTGCTCCCGCGCGGCGCCGCCGAGGGCTGATACCCGGGCCGGTCGCGCTCGCCGAAATTTCACCATGCGGAATGCCGCGAGATAGCGCTTCAGTCCCTCCCTGCGCCACACTAAGCAAGGCGCGTCGTCGGGAGTCGGTGGCGATCGGGGAGAAGGATCAACATGTTGTCCGCGCGGCAAGTCAGCGAGCACGCGACGATACCCGACATCGAGCGCCGCGCCATGGCCAGGATCGCCTGGCGCATCGGCCCGATCCTGATGGCGCTCTTCCTGACCAGCGTCATCGACCGTTCGAATATCGGCTTTGCCAAGCTGCAGATGGTCGGAGCGCTGCATCTGACCGAGGCGAGCTTCGCCTTCGCCTCATCGCTGTTTTTCCTCAGCTATACCTGCGTCGAACTCCCCAGCGCGCTCGGCGTGCACCGCTTCGGTGCTCGCTTGTGGTTCGCGCGCATCGCCATCACATGGGGCCTGCTGACCATCGCAACCGCGTGGGCGACGTCGGCCGGTTCCTTCACGGTGGCGCGCCTGTTGCTCGGCGCCGCTGAGGGTGGCCTGTATCCTGGCCTGCTGTTCGTCCTGATGATGTGGTTCCCGCAGCGCTACCGTGCCCAGGCGGTTGGCCTGATCACGCTCGGCAGCGCGATCGGCAACATGCTGTCCGCGGTCATCAGCGGACCGCTGCTCGATCTGCACGGACTGCTGGGCCTCGCGGGTTGGCAATGGGTGTTCATCGTCACCGGTCTGCCGGCGGCGCTGCTCGGTGTGGGGGTCATCTTCTGGCTGCCAAACGGGCCCGAACAGGCGCGATTTTTGTCGCCCGGGGAAAAGTCCTGGCTGGCTGACGAACTTGCGAAGGATGCCGCGCCGGTCGATCACCGCGGCGTGCTGAGCCTGCTGTGGGATCCGCGGGTGCTGCTCTTCTCGTTGTTCTACACGCTGGTCAACACCTCCTTGTTTGGCATCATCTACTGGCTGCCGACCGTGGTGAAGGCGTTCGGCGCCACCGGCACCCAGAACGGGCTGCTCACTGCGTTGCCCTGGACGATCGCGGCCGTGCTGCTGCTGTGGCTGCCGCGCCGGATGCGCAACGAAAACGCCGTGCTCGGCGCGATGATGGTCATCGGTGTCGTCGGTCTGGTGTGTTTCATCAGCAGTTCCCTGCTACCAGATGCCTGGATGCGCTATGCGGCCTTGGCGGTCGGCGCGCCCTGCGCGTCGCTGATTTATCCCTGCTTCTGGTATTTCCCATCGCGCTATCTCGAGGGCCGGCGCGCGGCGGCCGGCCTGGCGGTGATCACCACGATGGGCGGGTTCGGCGGTTTCGCCGGGCAGAATGCGATGCCGTCGGTGGCCCAACTCACCGGGCACCCGATTACCGCCATGCTTGTCCCCGCCACATGTCTTGGCATCCTCGCCGCCGCCGCCGCGGCACGCCGGACGGTGCTTGCCACCTCGGCACGGTCCAATATCGGCGTCGGAGTGTCCCTCCCATGAGCAGGACACCGCCAGCCGCCTCGTTCCGCGCGCGCCTGCTCGCGCGGGACCATCTCGTCGGCACCTTCATCAAGACGCCCACGACGCATGCCATCGAAATTCTCGGCGCGGTCGGTTTCGATTTCATGGTGATCGATGCCGAGCATGCCCCGTTCGATCGGGCCGCCATCGATGTTTGCCTGCTCGCCGCACGTGCCGCGGGCACCGCCGGGCTGGTCCGTGTGGGCGATGTGTCGCAGGTGCTGTCGGCGCTGGATTGCGGTGCCAGCGGTGTGCTGGTGCCGCACGTGACCTCGGCGGAAGCGACACGGCAAGCCTTGGCGGCGGCGCTGTATCGCGGCGGTCGGCGCGGCTATTCGGGCAGTCCGCGCGCCGCCCAATATGGCGCGGGTGGCATGTGGGACAGCATCGACACGGGCGATGCCGCGACCACGGTGATTGCAATGATCGAGGACCCAGAAGGCGTCTCGCAGATCGACGCGATCGTGGCGTTCGAGGCGCTGGACGCGGTGTTCATCGGCAGAGGTGATCTGACCGTCGCTCTCGGGGTCGCGTCGAGCAGCGATGCGGTTGTGCGCGATGCCGTCGGCCGGGTGATCGGCGCGGCGCGGCGTGTCGGCAAACCGGTTTGCGTCATGGTGGGCGGCGCGTCGGAGGCCGAGGCGTTCCGCAGGCAAGGTGCGACCGCATTCATCGTCTCGTCCGACCAGGGCTTCATGCGACGCGCCGGTGCGCAGGCGCTGGCAAGCATCGCCGGCCTGGCATCGGTGCAGGCTGAACCGCTGCCGCCCGAAGCAGTCGCCGAAGGTGTCGCTCCCCCAGAAGGTCACGTCCATGTATGACAATTCCGATCCGCGCGCGCAGCTCAGCAGCACCGTCAAGCCACAGGCGATGCCGGAGAGTTTCGCCCCCGCGCAATACGCCAAATTTTACGAGACACCGCCTCAGCAGGAAGGTGATTTCGGTCGCACCTGGTTGGCACGCGGGCAGAATTTCATCGTCGCCTTTACCGAGGCGACGCCCGGCGCGGTGCTGTCGCGCGTTGCACAGCCCGACGAATACGTCCTGCTGCTGCCCGATGCCATGACCGCGGCGCAGGTTGTGACGCCCGATGAGCGGGTGGCCGTTCCCGGCTTGCATGTCGCCTTCATTCCCCCTGGTGACAGCAGCATCATTTTGCCCGCGGGTGGCCGGGTCGTGCGGCTGTTCACCACCCGATCGGAGGACCTGGCAGCCGCGTGTGCCAATGCCCCAGCCTATGCCTCGGCTCATCCGAACATACCTCAGTTCGCGCCCTGGCCTGATCCGCCGGGCGGTTTTCGTGTGCGCAGCTACAAGCTGGACGTGCCGCAGACCGGCGGACGCTTTGGCCGAATCCTGCGCTGCACCACCTTCATGGTGAACGTGCTGGATGCCCGCGTCGGGCCACGCGACATCACCAGGCTGTCGCCGCATCACCATGATGATTTCGAGCAGGGCTCACTGGCTCTCGAAGGGGCCTACATCCACGACATACGCTGGCCATGGACGCCCAACATGAATGCCTGGCGCGAGGACGAGCATGAATATTGCGCAGCCCCGTCGCTGGCGGTGATACCGCCGCCGGCGATCCACACATCACGCTCGGTCGCCGAAGGCGTGAACCAGTTGGTGGATATTTTCTGCCCACCACGGCTGGACTTTTCCGCAAAGCCTGGATGGGTTCTCAACGCCGACGACTACCCGATGCCTGGCGAACCCTGAGCGACACCCGCTCGACGCCGCAACCAACACACCGTGATTCCGGACAGGGAGATTCTGACGATGACCACACAATCCATCACGCCCGAGCAGGTGGA
>DAHWBL010000370.1 GCA_027323595.1 Acetobacteraceae bacterium
TGTCCGAACGTCTTGCGTTGCTTGGCGTACCTGGTGCCAAGTTCGAGACAGCGCTCGATCACGCCGATGCCACGGGCACCGTGACGCAGCCGGCCGACATTCAGCCAGTCCTGCGCATGCCTGAACCCGTCGCCCTCCTCGCCGATCCGATTTTCCGCCGGCACCCGCACATCGTCGAATGCAATTTCCCAGGGCCGATCATCGATCACCAGCTCTTGCTGGCGCAGCAGCGTGATCCCTGGGGTTTTCATGTCGACAACAAATGCCGATATGCCGCCATGCGAGCCCTTGGCGCGGTCTGTTGCAGCGATCAACTGCACGAAGTCGGCATCTTCGGCATGGCTGATGAAGCGTTTGTTGCCGTTGATGACGTAGTGATCGCCCTCACGGACGGCGGTGGTGCGCATGCCGCCAGGGTCGCCGCCGGCATCTGGTTCGGTTTGCGCAAAGCACCATTTCAGATGCCCTTTTATGGTCGGCAAAAGATAGCGCTGCTTTTGATCGGCATTGAGCTGATACAGGATCGGGCTCACGGACGGCCCAAAAATGTCGCCGCCGCGTGGTGGCAGTGCGATCGAGCGGGCGAGCTCTGCCCATACCGTGGCTTTTGCCAACAAACCGAGGCCCAGGCCGCCATATTCCACCGGCACGTCGTACAGAGCCAGCCCAAGAGCCCGCGCTTTCTCACGCAGATGTGTCTCCATCTCCGGCTTCAGCTTGTGTCCGATGCGCGTCTCGCGCTCGATTGGTATCATCTCGCGATCGACGAATTTTCGAACGGTATCGCGAAACATCACGATTTCGTCCGGCAATTCGAAGCCGGGATGGATGACGGAGGTGCTGTCAGTCTGGTCTGCCATAGGCACGCTCCGATAATGCTGTAACGCAACGCGCGATAAAAATAATCTAGTCGGTGACGGTAGCCATGCGAACATCGACTGCACGGACGCCTTCGCCATCGGGAAGAACGATTAACGGGTTGATCTCGAGGTCGGAAAGCCACGCGCGCTGTGCCAGGAAAATGTTGGACAGCGCGACCATGGCGCTGATCACCGCATCGATATCACAGCGTGGGCGGTTGCGGAAACCATCCAGCAGGACGAACCCGCGCAAAGACCGCAACATGGTGTTCGCGGTGGTTGCGTCAACCGGGAGAAGTCGCAACGCAACATCGTCGAGTGCTTCGACGAGAATGCCGCCAAGCCCGACGATCATGATCGGGCCGTAGTGTGGGTCTTCACGCACGCCAAGGATCAGCTCAACCCCATCCACCATTTCCTGCAACAGAAAACCGTCGATGGTCGCGCCGGGATGATGGTGGCGAAGCCGCGTGGCCATCGCCGCGCAGGCGGCCTCGACCGCTGCCGGATCGGTAAGATGGAGATGCACGCCGCCGACTTCGGTTTTGTGGCTTGCCTGCGGTGAGACGATCTTCGCAGCGACCGGCAGGCCCAGTTTTTCCGCCGCTTTTGCGGCCTCGGCTGGCGACGATGCGTGTGCGCTTCGTGGCGGGGCCATGCCGTGCGCGGCCAGCATTTTTTCGAAATCTGCGCGTGTGGGCTGAATTGCCGCTGGAGCGTGAACGAGTTTTGCGATGCCGTGTCGGGCGGCTTCGGCGTAGGTCACCAGGCCTTGCAGGGCGCGCATGGTTTCAGGCAGTCCCTGGATGAACGGCACGCCGGTCTGGGCCTCGAAGCGGCGGCTTACGTCCGAGACATTTTGATGGATGCGGCCGAACGCGAGCAATGGCTTGTCGGTCGCGGCGCGCACCGAGGCGAGCGGCGCGGGGTCGAACGGGTCGGTCTCCGAGACCGGAAGTATGCCATGCACGCTGACCAGGTCGACGTTGGGATCCGCGCAGATGATTTTGCAGATTTCAGCGAATCGCCCGGGCTGAACGCCAACATTGGCGCCGGTATCGAGAGGATTTTCGGCAGGCAGTCCCGGGTCGATCAGCGCCTGGAGTTGTGCGACGGTCGTTGCGGTGAATTCGGCAAGCTCCGCACCGAGGGAAGCCGCTTCGTCCAGCAGGAGGCCCTTCGCGCCGCCGGAATATCCGGCAAGCGCGATTTTCGGGCCGCGAGGCAGCCTTCCTGCCGCGAAGGCAAGCGCGGATTCCATCAAATCATCGAGCGACGCACAGCGTACTATGCCGTATTTTCGACAGACCGCATCGAATACGCGATCATCGCCAGCGATGGCGCCGGTGTGGCTGCTGGCGGCGGCCTTGCCTCGCTCGCTCCGGCCGATTTTGACCATCAGGATCGGCTTGCCGGCCGCCAGAGCGCGTTCGGCAGCGTGCATGAACGCTTGCGGTCGGCGAATTCCCTCGACCATGCAGGCGATTTGCCGTGTGGCGTCATCATCGACAAGAAAGTTGATATAGTCGGCGATGTCGAGATCAAGCTCGTTGCCGCTGGAGACGGCGTATGAAAACCCAAGGCCACGTTGCGCTGCCTGTTGCAGCCAGAATTGGAACGTGCCGCCGGATTGGAACACAACGCCGAGTTGGCCGGGTGGCAGGCCGCGTACCCGTCGTGCCGGATAAAGCAACAGGCGTTCACGCACGGATATTGAACCCATGCAGTTCGGCCCGGAAATACGCAGGCCGGCGTCGCAGAGATCGCGCAGTGCCTGGGCACGCGCAAGCCCGGCGGGATCACCGCTTTCACCGAACTGTGCCGCGTAGATCAAGGCGCATTTCAAACCATGGGCAGCACCTTCGGCAAGGATCGATGGTATCTGATCGGGGGGAATGATGGTCAGCGCGAGATCGACGGGCTCAGGGATGGAGGCGAAATCCGGGTAGACCGGACGACCCCATAGTTCGCTGCGCCGCGGGTTGACCAGAAAGATTTTTGCTGGAAATTCGCAATATTCGAGATTGGCGTAGATTTCCGCCGCCCATCCGCCACGGCTGGAATCGGAGGCACCGACGATTGCGATCGTCTTTGGTCGGAAGAGGTATTCTGCCGAACGATACAGTGGAAGGTCTCCCGTTTGTTGTCGCCATCTGTGTAGCGCTTGGAGATGGAATGCTGCACAGCGCTGCATGCAAGTCAAGCCACGGGCGAGGCGATGTCGATGTGAGGATGAGGATATTGACGCTGCGGAGTGAATGGTCGACTCTAGGTGCGCTGGGCAGGTGACGTATTCGAGCGCAAATTCTTGCGGCTGACGCGACTTGTGGGTTGACCGGCAGGGAGGTCCGCACAGATGACGGCAGTGTTCGTGAGTCACCCCTGTCGTGACACGGTAACGGCGCCTGGGCGCGCCCTGGGTGTCGCGCCATGAAGCCGGTTGCGTTTGGGTATGTCCGCCCCGCGAGCCTGGCGGAAGCGTGTGGGGTTTTGGCAAGTGATCCCGAAGCGCGGCCGATCGCTGGCGGCCAGACCCTCGTGCCGATGCTCGCGATGCGGCTGGCGCGGCCGACACAACTGGTTGATCTGGCATCTCTTGTCGAACTGAGCGGGATCGTCGTGCGCGGGGATGTGCTGGAAATCGGGGCGATGACCCGCCAGGCCGCGGTGGAGCGCGACGCGGTGGTGGCGCGGGATTTGCCCCTGCTCGCGCGGGCGATCGGCTGGGTGGGGCATGCGGCGACGCGCGCGTTTGGCACCATCGGTGGATCGATCGCGAATGCGGATCCTTCGGCTGAAATTCCGCTGGTTGCGGTGGCGCTGGGAGCGGATATTCTGACGGTCGGCCCTGGTGGTGATGGGTCGATGGCGGCGGACGCATTTTTTCTGTCCGCGATGACCACGTCGTTGCCGCCCGGGTCGCTGGTGCGGGCGGTGCGCTTTCCGGTCTGGCGGATGGATCGGGTGGGCGTCGGGTTTGCCGAGATCAATTCCAGGTCGAGTGATTTTGCATTCGCTGCGGCGGCGGCTCAGCTTGCGCTTGATGCTGACGGTGCGATCGGAAAGCTGGTGCTGGCGGTAGGAGGGGCGACCGAAATTCCGACACGGCTTGATGTTCGAGCGCTGATCGGCGCTCGGGCGGACGCGGGTGTCGTGCGTTCGGCGATCCGCACGATGCTGTCCCCTCTTGTTATGATGAACGATCCGCACGCGAGCGCCACATATCGTCGCCGCGCGACGGAGGCGCTTGCGGTGCAGGCGGTGATGCAGGCCGCGGAGCAGGCGAGTGGCGGAGGGATCAGTGCAGGTCAGGCTTGAAGTCAATGGGGTGAGGCATTCGCTCGATATCGAGCCGCGCATGACGCTGCTCGATTGCCTGCGCGACGTTCTTGGTTTGACCGGTACACATGCCGGATGCGAGCACGGCGTGTGCGGCGCGTGCACGGTGCTGATCGACGGTGTGCCCGGTCGGTCATGCCTTGCGCTTGCTGTGCGAATGGAGGGTGTCGCGATCACCACGATCGAGGCGATGGCGAAGGCGCCTGGCGAATTGTCTGTTGTGCAGGACGCATTTTGTGAAACCCATGCGATGCAGTGTGGCTATTGCACGCCGGGAATGGTGCTGGTCGCGCACGCGCTGTTGGGCCATACGCCGACCCCGAGCCGGGAGCGAATTGTCGAGGCGATCTCGGGTAATCTGTGCCGCTGCACTGGCTATGGCCAGATTATTGAAGCGATCGAGTTGGCCGCTGATCGG
>DAHWBL010000290.1 GCA_027323595.1 Acetobacteraceae bacterium
ACCTTTTTGTGGTCGGCGAGGATCGGACTTCGTTTGTTCATTTTATGGGAAGCGAGTCATAATCTGTTGTTCTCGCACCATCGCAGGCTCGGCGGGGTTCGACAACATGAACGAATAACAGAGGCCACGAAGTGCTAACGAACTAGCCACGCCTGTCATGGGCGCATTGCCGACGCCCGGCCACGTCTACCGGATGACCGCTTCGGCTCAAAAACAGAAATCCCCGCCCGCCAAATCCCACCACCCCTTGACATTTCATAAGCAAGCTTATTATATCCCGGCTGTGGATAAGCCCGCCTACGATTTTCTGGTCCTGCTGAACGACCTCGCCCGCGTCATCCGCACCGAGGCGGACCGGCGCGCCCGCCTGCACGGCATGACCCGCGCGCAATGGATGATCCTCGCGCGCCTCAACCAGTCCCCCGGCCTGTCGCAGCGCGAGCTCGCCGAATATCTGGAGGTCGAGCCGATCACCGTCGCCCGCCTGGTCGATCGGCTGGAGGCCGCCGGCCAGGTCGAACGCCGCCCCGACCCGGTGGACCGCCGCATCTGGCGGCTGCACCTCACCGATCTGGGTCGCCCCGCGCTCGACGCGCTCGGCGTCCAGCGCGACCAGCTCCTCGCCATCGTCACCGAGGGCGTCGATGCCCGGTCCCTCGCCGAGGTCTCCGCCACCCTGGCGCAGATGAAATCCAACATGACCGGCTGCCGCCGTCCCGAACCCGCGAAGAAGTCCGCCTGATGCCGCAAGCCATCTCCTCCACCGCCCCGCTGCGCGACGCGACCGCCGCGCGCACCCGCCCGCTGGGTCAGCGCCTGCGCCCGCTGCTGATGGTCGGCGGCGTCGTGCTGTTCGCCATCGCCGGCCTCGTCTTCTGGCTCTCCACCGGCCGCTGGATCTCGGTGGATGACGCCTATATCCGCGCCGCCAAGGTCTCGGTCAGCACCGACGTGTCGGGCATCGTCGCCACCGTCGCGGTGAAGGAGGGCCAGCGCGTGCATCGCGGCGACGTGCTGCTGCGCCTCGATGACCGCCCGTTCCGCATCGCGCTCGACGGCGCGCTGGCCGACCGCGCGCAGACCGTGCTGACCATCGAGGCGATGAAGCGCGACTATCGGCGCATGCTGCACGGCATCGAGGCCAGCCAGGCGGTGGTCGATGCCGACCAGGCGAATTTCGACCGCCATGCCGTCGCGGTGCGCAGCGGCGGCGTGTCGCGCGCCGAGTTCGATGATGCCCGCTTCAAACTCGCCGCCGACCGCCAGTCGCTCGCGGCCCTGGGCGGGGAGGCCGAGGTGCAGCTCGCCAAACTGTCCAACAACGCCGACATCGACCCCACCCGCACCCCCGCCTACCAGCAGGCCCAGGCGCGCGTGGACGAGGCGCAGCGCCAGCTCGACCACACCACCATCACCGCCCCGTTCGACGCCATCGCCACCCAGGTCGATGCGGTGCAGCCGGGCATGTATCTGGCCGCCGCCACCGCCGCCTTCGCGCTGGTCTCCACCGAACAGGTCTGGGCCGAGGGCCAGCCGAAGGAAACCGAGCTGACCAATGTGCAGCCCGGCGACAAGGTGGAGGTCAGCGTCGATACCTACCCCGGCCGGGTCTGGCACGGCGTGGTGGAAAGCATCGCGCCGGCCGTCGGCTCCGAATTCTCCGTGCTGCCGGCACAGAACAGCTCCGGCAACTGGGTCAAGGTGGTGCAGCGCATCCCGCTGCGGGTGCGCCTGGACCGCGCCGCCGACGACCCCGATCTGCGCTCGGGCATGAGCGTCACCATCGACATCGACACCGGCCACCGACGCAGCCTCGCCGACCTGTTCTGATGGCAACGGTCAGGAGCCTCCGATGACGCCGCCCGGCGGCGCGGGCGCGCCCAACCGCGCGGTGCTGACCGCCTGCACCATGCTGGCCACGCTGATGCAGTCGCTGGACAGCACCATCGCCAATGTCGCCCTGCCCTACATGCAGGGCTCGCTGGCGGCGAGCCAGGACCAGATCAACTGGGTGCTGACCAGCTACATCGTCGCCGCCGCCATCATGACCGCGCCCACCGGCTGGCTCACCACCCGCTTCGGCCGCACCCGGCTGTTCGTCGTGGGCGTGCTGGGATTCACCTTCGCCTCGATCCTGTGCGGGCTCGCCCGATCGATCGATGAAATCGTGCTGTTCCGCCTGCTGCAAGGCATGTTCGGCGCCTCGCTGGTGCCGCTGTCGCAGGCGGTGCTGTTCGACATCTATCCCATCGAACAGCGCGGCCCGGCGATGGCGATGTGGGGCATCGGCGTCATGGTCGGCCCGATCCTGGGACCCACGCTGGGCGGCTGGCTGACGCAGAACTACGACTGGCGCTGGGTGTTCTACATCAACGTGCCGTTCGGCCTGCTCGCCACCGCCGGGCTGATCCTGTATCTGCCCGAGACCGAGCGAACCCGCCAGAAATTCGACTGGACCGGCTTTGCCATGCTCAGCCTCGCCCTCGGCGCATTCCAGTTGATGCTCGACCGCGGCAGCGAACTCGACTGGTTCGCCTCGCGCGAGATCATCGCCGAGGCGATCCTCGCCGGCATCGGCGCGTGGTGCTTCATCGTGCATTTCCTGCTGGCCAGGGATCCGTTCATCTCGCCGGGCCTGCTGCGCGACCGCAACTTCGTCATCGGCACCGTCTACATCTTCATCGTCGGGCTGATCCTGTACGCAACCCTCGCGCTGCTCACGCCGTATCTGCAGAACATGATGAACTACCCGGTGCTCACCGCCGGCATCGTGCTCGCCCCGCGCGGCGTGGGCACCATGCTGGCGATGTTCCTGTGCGGGCGCATGCTCGGCCACGTCAATGTGCGGGTGATGGTGATCGGCGGCTTCGCGCTGACCATCTACGCGCTCTATCTGATGATGGGCTTCACCCCCGACGTGTCCGAAAGCCAGGTGATCATCTCCGGATTTCTCCAGGGCATGTCGGTGGGGTTCGTGTTCGTCTCGCTGTCCACCGTCACCTTCGCCACCCTGCCGGCCGACCTGCGCACCCAGGGCACCAGCATCTACAGCCTGATGCGCAACCTGGGCAGCGCGATCGGCATCTCGATCACCGGCGCGCTGCTGATCAGCAACACCCAGGCCAACCACGCCTCCATCGCCGCCGCGATCACCCCGTTCAACCGCGCCCTGCAATCAGGTGCCGCCGCACAGCTATGGAACCCGCTCACCGCCGCGGGTGCCGCCGCGCTCAACGCCGAGATCACCCGCCAGGCCGCCATCATCGCCTATATCGACGATTTCAAGCTGATGGCGATCATCTCCATCATCACCATGCCGCTGGTCTTCGCGCTGCGCACGCCCAAGGTCGCCGCCGACCCCGGCCACGCCGCGGTGATGGACTAAAACTAGGGCGTCACCGCGCGCGCCGCCAGCACCGAGGCCACCGAGCCCGCCGACCATAGCCCCAGCAGCCGTGGCTTCTCGCCCTGCGGCGTGTCGCGCAGATACAGCTCGGGCTCGGGAAAGTTGAACGGCGGGCGCGCCAGATTCATCTCCCGGTACAGCCCGGTGCGGATGTCGCGATTGACCATCACATATGGATGGGTGGTCAGCAGGCACCACGGCGTGCCGGCCGCCAGAAAGCGCGCCAGCGTGGCGAAGATGTCGGCCTCGGAAAAATGAAACAGCCCATCGCGGCACAGCCACAGATCGGCGGTCGGATGGTCCTCATGTATGATGTCGATGACGCGAAACGCATGCCGCTCGTCGCCGAACCGGTGCGCGCACTCCTCGATCAGGTCGGTGACGATGTCGGCGCCGATATAGCCCATGCCCGGCGGCGTGGACACCAGACGCATCCAGTGAAAATCCCCGCACGGCGAATCGAACAGCCGGCGCACGCCCCGATCATGCAGCAATTGCGCGAACTCGGCGCGGAACAGCTCGGTGGAAGCGAGCGAGGAGCCGTTGCCGCTCGCCGATTCGCGCCCGCCCCAATAGTTGGTGCGGTAGATATGGGTGAACGCCTCGCGCGCGCCGGCGGCCGCGATCGCGCGGCGGATGCGCCGCTTGCGCCAGGCCCGAAGCTGTCGTCCCAGAACCGGAATGCGCGTGAGCCTGGTGATCAAATCATCAGTCCGGGTCATGGTTTTCTCCCCCTGACACGGGCCAGCGCCCGCCAGCCCGCGCGCAGCGGCCCGATCATCCCGAGCGCGGTCGCGAGCAGCACCACCGCCGCGCGCGCCGGCGTCGCGCCGCGCCCGCCGGCCAGCCGATCGCCGCTGATCACGGCGCCGCGCGCCGCATCCGCATCGGCCGGTTCCAGCACATAGACCGCCGCG
The DNA here is from genome assembly GCA_027323595.1 of Acetobacteraceae bacterium. Taxonomy (GTDB): domain Bacteria; phylum Pseudomonadota; class Alphaproteobacteria; order Acetobacterales; family Acetobacteraceae; genus CAIVDX01. Next base: position 4,324 of record DAHWBL010000290.1, read on the forward strand.
CGATCGCCATGCGCGAACGGATAAAATCGCGGCGTCCAATGCTTCTCGCGCGCGAGGCGCATCAGATAGCGATGGGTGAAGCCCAGCTCCATCCAGCCGAAGCGGCGCATGCAGAACACCGACAACCCGTCCAGCCGCGGCCCCCACGGATAGGGAATCGCCTTGCTGCGCCCGGCAACGATCGGCTCGCCGCACAGCACCACCCGGCCGCCGGGGTTCAGCCTGGTGTGCAAAAGCTCCAGCAGACGGTCGAAATCGATGGCATGATGAAACGCCTCATAGAACAGAATCGTATCGAATTTGCGCCCCGCGAACCCGGCGCCGAATTCGCCCGCCTCCAGCTCCACCGACAGCCCGAGATGTTTGGCCTGCGCCGCGATCGCGGCCAGCGCGTCGGGATTGATATCAACGCCAAAGGCGCGATAGCCGGTGCGCGCGGCCATCAGCAGAATCTGCCCGCTGCCGGGGCCGTATTCCAGCACCGCGCCGCCCGCCGGCAGGTTCAGATGCGCGAAGATGTGGCCCCAGGCCAGCAGATGTTCGGACACCATCGCCGCCGACCCGAACGACCACGGCACCAGCGCGCGCCAAAGATCGGCCGGCACCGCGGCCGCATGCGCCTCGTCGCGCGCGGCGACATATCCCTGCCCGGCGCGCCCGCGCAGGCTGAGATACAGCTCCATCGCCGCCGCGCGGTACCCCGGCGCGAACGGGTCCATCCGTGCCAGCCGGCGCGCCCGCGGCACGTCGAGAACCAGCTCCGACAGACGCTGGTATTGCGCGGCATCGGGCAGCCCGTCGCCGATCTCGGCCAGGATCGCCTCATAGGCCGCCATCGCCGCACCCGGGCGCGTCACCCCCGAGGCTGGCTCGTGCCCGAGGGTCGCCGCGCCCACCTACTCCAGCCCGATCGCGCGATACAGCCACCCGGCCGCCGGCCAGGCCTGCCGCACCGCCTCGCGATACACCACCGCCGCCGCACCCGCCGCGACCAGCAGCGCCAGGCTGCCCACCCAGCCCGCAACCAGCGCCCAGCCGCCCGAGGCGCGCGGCGCAGGGGCGGGCGGTGCCACCAGCGGCGGCACGGCGACCAGCGGCGGCGGCGCGACCACCGCCATGTCGGGCAGCGGCGCGGCGAGCGGGCCGGGCTCCTGCCAGCGCCACTCGGCGTTGCAGACATGGCAGACCATCCGCCGGCCAGGGCGCAGCAGCGCGTCGGGCACGGCATAGCCGGCCGCGCAGGCGGGGCATGTCACTTCCATGCGCCATTGTCGCCTGTCGATGCCATCGTTGACAACCTCCCCGCCCGCTTCCCGTCCACCGCCGGCTTCGTCCGCCACCCGCTTCCGGCACCCGCGCGCCGCCGCTATCATCGGCACCGGTCACCTTTGGAAGCACCCATGGTCCGGCTGGACAATATCGGCCTCGATTACGGCCCGCCCGGCGGCGGTGGCCACACGGTGCTGAGCGACATCAGCTTCGCGCTGCCGCAAGGCGGTTTCAGTTGGCTGCTGGGCCCGTCGGGCGCCGGCAAATCCAGCCTGCTGCGGCTGCTGATGCTGGCCGCGCGCCCCTCGCGCGGGCATCTGGAAATTCTCGGCGCCGACATCGCACGCGCCCGGCGCGGCGCGCTGCCGGGGCTGCGCCGGCGCATCGGCGTGGTGTTCCAGGATTTCCGCCTGCTCGACCATCTCTCCGCCTTCGACAATGTCGCCCTGCCGCTGCGCCTCGCCGGGCGCCCCGAGGGCCAGGTGCGCGCCGATGTCGCCGAGATGCTGCACTGGGTCGGCCTGTTCGAGCGCGCCGAGGCGCGGCCGGCCGAGCTGTCCGGCGGCGAACAGCAGCGGCTGGCCATCTCGCGCGCCGTCATCGCCCGCCCCGCGCTGCTGCTCGCCGACGAGCCCACCGGCAATCTCGACGACGCCCAGGCGGAGCGGCTGATGCAGCTGCTGCATGAGCTGAACCGGCTGGGCACCAGCGTCATCGTCGCCACCCACAACGAGGCGCTGGTCGCCCGCCACCCCGCCGCCGCGCTGCGGCTGCACCATGGTCGGCTCGCGCAGGCCGCCCCGGCGTGAGCGAGCTCGATCACCGCTTCCGCCGTGGCCATGACGATCTGGGCCTGCGCCGCGCCCTGCCCGGCCGGCTGCTGCCCGCGCTGGTCGCCGCCATGGCGTTCCTCGCCGCACTCGCCGCCGCCGGCGTGGTCGCCACCGCCCATCTGGCCACCCAATGGCAACACGGCGCGCTCGCCGCGGTCACCATCCAGGTGCCCCGGCCAGGCGAGCCGGCAGCCGACGACGCCCAGGACCAGACCCGCCGCGCGGCGGTGCAGGCGGTGCTCGCCGCCACCTCGGGCGTCAGCGTCCACCAGCTCGACGAGGGCGAACTCGCCGACCTGCTGCGGCCCTGGCTCGGCGACTCCGCCGAACGGCTCTCGCTGCCGCTGCCGGCGGTGTTCGCGCTGCATCTGGCCGACCCCGACCGCGACCTCGCCGCGCTCACCACCCGGCTCGATCAGGCGGCGCCAGGCACCCTGGTGGAGCGGCATGAACTCTGGCGCGGCCGGCTCGCGGCACTCGCCCGCAGCCTGCAGGCCGCCGCCGGCCTCGCGCTGCTGCTGGTCGGCGGCATCGCGGTCGCGGCGATCACGGTCGCCACCCGCGCCGGGCTCGCCGCCCGCCGCGAGGCGATCGAGCTGGTGCACCAGATCGGCGCGCCCGACCGTTTCATCGCCCAGCGCTTCGCCGCCCGCGCCAGCCTGCTCGCCCTGATCGGCGGCACGATCGGCGCGCTCGCCGCGCTGCCGGTGCTGCTGATCCTGGCCTGGCTCGCCGCCCCGCTCACCGGGCTCACCCCGCGCCTCGCCACCCTGGCGCTGCTGCTGCCCCCGCCGCTATGGGCGAGCCTGCTGGCGTTGCCGGCGGCGGCGGCGGCGATCGGCTGGGTCACCGCCCAGGCCACCGTGCGCGGCTGGCTGGCACTGCTGCCATGAGCCGCCAACACGGCGCCACCGTCGCCGGTCTGGCCTGCCTCGCCGCCGCGCTGGCCGGGTTCGGCTGGTTCCTCCGCCTGGTCGATCGGCGCGACGCCGCCCCACCACCGGCCTGCCGCGCCATCGTCGCACTGACCGGCGGGGCGGGGCGCATCGAGGCCGCGCTGCGCCTGTTCGCCGCGCGCCCCGGCGCCAGCTTGCTGATCTCGGGCGTGCCGGCCAATGTCTCGCTCGACACGCTGGCCCGGCGCGCGCAGCTCGATCCGGCCGATCGCGCCGGCGCGATCCGACTGGGCCACGCCGCCACCACAACCCGCGGCAACGTCGCCGAAATCGCCGCCTGGCTCGGCGCCGCCGGCGCATCAGGACATGACACCTGCCTCACCGTGGTCACCTCGGATTATCACATGCCCCGCGCCCTGCTCGAACTCCGCCGCGCCCTGCCCGGCATCGACCTCGTCGCCGCCCCCAGCGGCGCGCCCGAGACCCATCGCTGGCGCCGCCTGCTCGGCGAATACGGCAAATTCCTGATCGCCGCCGCCGGCCTGTCGTTCCTCGAACCCGAGCGGGCGGGACGGCCATGAACCGGGCCCGCGCCATCGTGTTCGCGCTCGCCTTCTATCTGGGCACCACCGTGTTCGCGCTGGGCATCGGCGTCATCGTGTGGCTGCTGCTGCCGCGCGCGGCGGTGGCGGCGGTGCGGCTGTGGGCCCGCGCGATGCTCGCCGCGGCAACCGTCATCCTGGGCATCAAGGTGCGGGTCAGCGGCCGCGAGCACCTGCCCGCCGGCCCGGCGCTGATCGCCTCGCAGCACCGCTCCGCCTTCGACACGCTGATCTGGTTCATGCTGGTGCCGATGCCGTCCTACGTGATGAAGCGCGAGCTGATCCGCATTCCGGTGTTCGGCCAGGTCGCCCGCGCCGCCGGCATGATCGCGGTGGACCGCGCCGGCGGCAGCGGCGCCATGCGTGCCCTGCTCGCCGCGGTGCGCGCCGCCATCGCCGCCGACCGCCAGGTGGTCATCTTCCCCGAGGGCACCCGGGTACGCGCCGGCCAGCATGTCGCGCCGCAGCCCGGCATCGTCGCGCTGGCCACCGCCACCGGCCTGCCGGTGATCCCGGTCGCCACCGATTCCGGCCGCTGCTGGGGCCGCGGCCTGTTCGACAAGCATGCCGGCACGATCCACATCGCCATCGGCCCGCCGATCCCCCCCGGCCTGCGGCGCGAGGCGCTGCTCGGCGCGCTCACCACCGCCTGGGAGGGGCTCGAACCGGGCCTGTCCGCGCCCGCCGGCACCGGTGATCCCTGTGGATAAATCTGGGGACCGATCCCGCCCGTCGCGGCGCGCGCGCACCCGCCAGGCGGGCCGCGCGGTCAAGGGAACAAGCCGGAAACACCAGCATGTTCCCATGCCCGTGCCGATTTTCCCGGCCACCGGCGCGGGCTTTCCCATCGCCACCCCACGGACCTGTGCGAAATCGGATAAATCCTTGCGCCGTCTCACTTTCTCGTGTCCGCCGCCGTCCGGGGTGTGGACGAAGCGCGGCCACGCCCCGCGCCACCGGGGAGCCATCGCATGTCGCGCCGCCTGCGCCTGTCGCTGATCGGCCTCGCCGGCCTCGCGGTCCTGCACACCGCCGCCTGGGCGTGGGCCGCCGGGCGGCTGGCCGCCGTCGCCGATGGCTGGCTCGCGGCCGAGCGCGCGCGCGGCATCACCATCGCCGCCGACCCGCCGAGTCGCGGCGGCTGGCCGTTCGGCGTCACCCTCACCTGGCCCGACATGGCGATCACCGACCCGGCGGTGCCGCTCGCCTGGACCGGCTCGCGCATCAGCCTCGCCGCCAGCCTGCTGCATCCGCGCCGCGCCACGCTGCGCCTCGATGGTCCGCAAAGCCTCCGTCTGGGCACGCTGCCGCCGCTCGCGATCACCGCCGAGAGCCTCGATCTGGGCGTGCGGATCGGCCTGGACGGGCGCGCCCACGGCGCCGGCCTCACCGCGCGCGGCCTGCGGATCGCCGGCGCCGACACCGCGCTCGGCATCGCCTCGCTGTCGCTCAGCGGCGACTCCGACCAGCATTTCGCGCTGCACGCGGACGACATCACGCTGCCGGGCTCGCCACCGGCAGGGCTCGGCCTGCCCGCCTGGCCGCTCGGCCCGGCCATCGCCCGGCTTGGGCTCGATTTCAGCCTGACCGGCGGCCTGCCCACCGCACCGCGCGCCACGGCTGCGTGGATGCGCGCCTGGCGGCAGGCCGGCGGCGCTCTGGCCATCGACCATCTGATCCTGGACTGGGGGCCGCTCGACCTGTCCGCGCAAGGCCGCCTCGCCGCCGACCCGACCGGTCAGCCGATCGCCAGCCTGCACAGCGCGATCAGCGGCTGGTCGGAAACGGCCGACGCGCTGGCCGCCGCCGGCCTGCTCCCCGCCCAGGCCTTGCGACCGGCCAAGCTGGCGCTGTCGGTGATGGCGCACCGCGACGCGCCCGGCGGACCGAGCACCGTCGAGCTGCCGCTCAGCCTCGATGACGGCGTGCTGTCGATGCGACGGGTGCCGCTCGCGCGGCTGCCGCCGCTGCCCTGATCGTCGGGCCTGACCGCCGGGTTCAGAAGCCGCCGGTGGCCAGCGCGCGGGCCATCTGGCTCAGGGCCAACTGGTGCTTCTCGTTGTCGATCGCCGCGAAATTGCGCGCCAGCTCCAGGCACATGCGCTGCCGCGGCGTCGCCTCGGCCTGCTCCTCCACGCCGCCCAGCCCCTCGAAGAACCAGGCCACCGGAATGCTCAGAACCTGCGCGATCTCGAACAGACGGCCGGCCGAGATCCGGTTCAGCCCGCGCTCATATTTGTGCGCCTGCTGGTAGGTGACGCCGATCATCTGCGCCAGTTGCTGCTGCGACAGCCCCAGCATGACGCGGCGCTCGCGAATCCGCGCGCCCACCTGCCGATCCACCAGCCCGGCGCGCCCGATCGCTGGCTCACCGTCCGCCGCGACCGGGTTGCCTTCGACGTAACGCTGATAGCTGCCCAACTCGACCCCCATGACATGCGCAATGCTGCATAGCGGAATCGCCGCACCGACGGAAAACATTTCCCGTATCACGCGCAATAAAGTGATGTCGATGAAACCAGCCGGGAAACCAGCCGGCGGCTCAGCCCTTCGCCGGCCGGCCCGCCGCCGCCAGCTCGCCGCGCAGTTGCGCCAGTTCGCCACGCAGCCGCTCGATCTCACCCAGCAGCGCCTCCTGGCCGGCGTGATCGAGGTCGGCGGACGCCTCGCCCTCGCCACCGGGAGCGCGGTAGAACGGCGCGAACAGCCCCATCGCGCGTTCCATCATGGCCATGTTCTGCCGCCCCACCTCGTCCATGCCGAAGGGAAAGAAATTGCCCATCGTCTTCTGCATGGTGTCGCGAAGCTGCTGCTGCTGCTCGGCGAAATGCGACATCGTCTGTTCCAGATAGCGCGGCACCAGGGTCTGCATGCTGTCGCCATAGAAGCCGATCAGATGGCGCAGGAAATTGGTCGGCAGCAGCGCCCGGCCCTTGCTTTCCTCGTCCACGATGATCTGCGTCAGCACCCCGCGGGTGATGTCGTCGCCCGATTTCGCGTCATACACCACGAAATCGCGCCCAGCCCGCACCATTTCGGCCAGATTTTCGAGCGTTATGTAACTCGACGTCTCGGTATTATAGAGGCGCCGGTTGGCGTATTTCTTCACCACCACAGGAGGCGCGGGCGATGCGTCTGGCGCGGGGCGTTCGATGTCGGTCATGCGGCTGATCCATCCCTTGGTTCGGTGGTCCCGGGCGAGCAGCCATATCGTCGCCACCAGCGGGGAAACATGTCATGCTATCACGCAGGTGCAGCATGGTCAGCATGGTTCGCGAACGCCAGAAAATTCCGCCTCACGATGCCCCGACCCCAGGCCAGGCCGCGTCGGCCTGGGCCGAGGCCGGACCCGACGCGCCCACCCAGGCCGGCGAGCCACCGCAGGGCGCGCCCACCACCGCGCTCCCCACCACGGCGCTCACCGACTGGATCACCCTGTGGCACAGCGAATTGAGCGCGCTCGCCGCCGACCGGGAACTGCGCGAGGCCACCCAGGCGCTGATCGCGCTGTGGGCGAGCGCCGCGCACGGCCTCGCCGCCACCCTCGCCGCGCGCCCCGATGACCGATCGCCCGGACGCCCCCGGCCCGCTGAACCGGCGCGGCCCGCGCCCGCTGCTGCTGCATCTGCTGATGGCGATGACAGCGCCGAGCTCGCCCGGCTGCGCGCCCGCCTGGCCGAACTGGAATCCCGCATCGCCGAGCTGGAACGCCCCCGGCCCGCCCGACCCGGCCGATCCGCCCCCGCCTGAACTACCTGCCGGGCTCGATCCCGCGCTGCTCGCCGGCATCGCCGCCTATCGCCGCCACCCCTACCACCGCGACCTGCCCGACCCGCCGGCGCTGTGGCAGGAGGGCAGCGCCCGGCTGCTCGATTACGGCGCCGACCTGCCCGCCGGCGCGCCGACCCTGCTGGTGGTGCCCAGCCTGATCAACCGGGCCTACGTGCTCGATCTCGCCCCCGGCCGCTCGGGCATGCGCTACCTCGCCGGCCAGGGCATCCGCCCGCTGCTGCTCGACTGGGGCTGGCCGGACGCGGCGGAGCGGCGCTTCACCCTCACCGATCTGGTCGCCGGCCGGCTGGAGCGCGCGCTGCTCGCCGCCGTCGCCGCCACCAGGGCCAAGGTGGCGCTGGCCGGCTACTGCATGGGCGGGCTGCTCGCGGTCGCCGCCGCCGGCCGACGGGGCGATCTGGTCGGCGCGCTCGCCCTGCTGGCGGTGCCGTGGGATTTCCACGCCGGGCTGTCCGCCGAGCAGCGCGCGCTGCTGCCGCAGTTGCGCGCCATGGTCGCCGGCGCCTGCGCGCTCACCGGCGCACTGCCGGTGGACCTGCTGCAATATCTGTTCGCCATGCAGGACCCCGCCGCCATCGCGGCGAAATTCCGCAGCTTCGGCGCGATGGCGCAGAACAGCGCGCGGGCGCGGCAGTTCGTCGCGCTGGAGGACTGGCTGAATGACGGTGTGCCGCTGCCCGCCCCGATCGCCGAGGAGGTGTTCGCCGGCTGGTACGAGGCCAACAGCCCCGCCGCCGGCACCTGGCGCATCGCCGGGCTGCCGGTCGATACGGCGCGGCTGGCCATGCCCTGCCTGGTCGCGGTGCCGGCGGCGGACCGCATCGTGCCCCCCGCCTCGGCGCTGGCGCTGGCCACGCTGATCGCGCACGCACACGTGCTGCGCCCCGGCGCGGGCCATATCGGCATGGCCACCGGCGCACGCGCCGGCAGCCATCTGTGGCGACCGCTGGCGGAATGGCTGCGCACCGTCTGGCCGGCTGGTTGATCCGCCGCCGGCACGGTATGGTCAGGGCTTGAGGCGCGGCCCGGCCACGCCCACCTCTTGGCGGCTCGACGCAGTTTCACGCAACAACAAAAGGAACCTGGGCGCATGGACGACATCGTTATCGTTTCGGCGGCGCGCACGCCGGTCGGCAGCTTCAACGGCGCCTTCGCCACACTGCCCGCGCACGAACTCGGCCGCGTCGCCATCCTCGCCGCCCTGGCACAGGCAAAGCTCGAACCAGGCGAGGTGGACGAGGTGATCCTCGGCCAGGTGCTCGCCGCCGGCCATGGCCAGAACCCCGCCCGCCAGGCCGCCCACAATGCCGGCATCCCCGACGCGGCGACCGCGTTTGGCATCAACCAGGTCTGCGGCTCGGGCCTGCGCGCGGTGGCGCTGGCCGCCCAGCAGATCCGCACCGGCGAAAGCAGCGTCGTGCTCGCCGGCGGCCAGGAAAGCATGAGCCTGTCGCAGCACGCCGCCTATCTGCGCGCCGGCACCAAGATGGGCGACCTCGGCCTGATCGACACCATGATCAAGGACGGGCTGTGGGACGCCTTCAACGGCTATCACATGGGCATCACCGCCGAGAACGTCGCCCGCGCCTATCAGATCACCCGCGACGATCAGGACGCCCTCGCGCTCGCCAGCCAGCAAAAGGCGTCCGCGGCACAGAAATCCGGCCGTTTCGCCAGCGAAATCGCCGCGGTCACGGTGAAGTCCCGCAAGGGCGAATTGGTGGTGGAGAACGACGAATATATCCGCCACGACGCCTCGGCCGAGAGCATGGCCAAGCTGCGCCCCGCCTTCACCAAGGAAGGCACCGTCACCGCCGGCAACGCCTCGGGCATCAATGACGGCGCGGCGGTGCTCACGGTGATGAGCGCCGCCGAGGCCTCCCGCCGCGGCCTCACCCCGCTCGCGCGCATCGCCAGCTTCGCCACCGCCGGCGTCGATCCCGCGCTGATGGGCACCGGCCCGATCCCGTCCAGCCGCAAGGCGCTCGCCCGCGCCGGCTGGAAGCCCGAGGATCTCGATCTCATCGAGGCGAACGAGGCGTTCGCCGCGCAGGCCTGCGCGGTCAACAAGGATCTCGGCTGGGACACCGCCAAGGTGAACGTCAATGGCGGCGCCATCGCCATCGGCCACCCGATCGGCGCCTCGGGCGCGCGCATCCTCACCACCCTGCTGCATGAGATGGTCCGCCGCGACGCCCGCAAGGGCCTGGCCACCCTGTGCATCGGCGGCGGCATGGGTGTCGCGATGTGCCTCGCCCGCTGAGCCGGCCCACCTGGCCCGGCTGTCGGGACAACGGCCACCGTCGTTCGGGCGGTGGCCGCTGTTTTCGCCCATTGGTGCAGCGCGTCAACGAATTATCGGGCGCATCGGTGCAAATGGCGTTGAATCAAAGCCGGCCGCCCGCAAACATGGCCACCTGTTGAAATGATCGGCCGCGCACCCCGCGCGGCGACGAAAGGGAGAATAAACGATGGCACGGGTCGCTCTGGTCACCGGTGGAACACGCGGCATCGGCGCCGAGATCAGCCGCGAACTGCAACAGGCCGGCCGCCTGGTGATCGCCAACTACGCCGGCAACGACGCCGCCGCCAAGGCGTTCACCGCGGCCACCGGCATCGCGGCGCTGAAATTCGACGCCGGTGACTACGCCGCCTGCGAGGTCGCGGTGCGCCAGATCACCGCCGAGCACGGCCCGATCGAGATCCTGGTCAACAATGCCGGCATCACCCGCGACGGCACCCTCTCCAAAATGAACCGCGAGATGTGGGACGCGGTGCTCGATACCAACCTCGGTTCCTGCTTCAACCTGTGCAAACTCACCTTCGACGGCATGCGCGAGAAGAAATTCGGCCGCATCGTCAACATCGGCAGCATCAACGGCCAGGCCGGCCAGTACGGACAGGTAAACTACGCCGCCGCCAAATCCGGCATCCACGGCTTCACCAAGGCGCTGGCCCAGGAAGGCGCGCGCTTCGGCATCACCGTGAACGCGATCGCGCCCGGCTATGTCGACACCGAAATGGTCCGCGCGGTCCCCGCCGACGTGCTGCAAAAAATCGTCGCCCGCATCCCGGTCGGCCGGCTGGGCCACGCCGACGACATCGCCCGCGGCGTGACGTTCCTGACCGCCGACGACGCCGATTTCATCACCGGATCGACCCTGTCGATCAACGGCGGCCAGCACATGTATTGAGCGGCCGGGTGCGGTGCCGCCCGGCATCGCACCCCACCGCGCTACGCCGCGCGGGCCTGCCCGGCGGTCTCGACCGCGCGCATCTGGCCCGCGCGCATTTGGATCGAGCGGCGGATGAAGCGACGGCGCATCGGCCGCAACACCAGCAGCGCCAGCACCGCGGTCAACAAATTGACCCCCGCGGCCAGATACAGCACCGCCGTCCAGTCGCCGGTGAGCGCGCGCACGACACTGCCCAGCGGCACCATCAGCGCGGCGACACCCTTCGCCGTGTACAGAAGCCCATAGTTGGCGGCAGCGAAGTTCCGTCCGAACGTGTCGCCGCAGGTGGCCGGAAACAACGAATAGATCTCGCCCCAGGCAAAGAACACCATGCCGGTCAGGATGACGAACGCCACCGGCTGATGCGCGAACACGATCAGCGCGAGAATGCCCACCCCCTCCAGCAGAAACGCGATGAACATCGTCTGCTCGCGACCGATCCGGTCCGACACCCAGCCGAAAAACGGGCGCGTGAGTCCGTTGAGGACACGGTCGAGCGACAACGCGAAGGTCAGCGCCGGCAGGGTGATGAAGGCCAGCGTGACCGGTGTCGTCGCCACCCCGAAATCCTCCGCGATCACCGACAGCTGCGCGGTGGCAATCAGCCCGCCCGCGCCGACCAGCACGAACATCAGATACATCACCCAG
>DAHWBL010000291.1 GCA_027323595.1 Acetobacteraceae bacterium
CCGTGGCCGCCGCATTGCGGCAATCCGCGCGCGAGGCAGGCCAGACGGCGTTCGGCGATCCGATTCCGCCCCGCCGACGCGCGCCGCCCGCCGGGGTTCCATGCGCCGACGAACGCCGCCTGCCGCACCCCCATCGCGCGCAGCAGAGCGTCGATCGGGACCGACCGCTGGCCGATCCGTGCCACCGCTCCGCCGGCCTCATAGGCGCTGGCCCGCCAGGCGCGCAGCCGGCGCGGGTGCATCACTCCGCCAGGTGCAGCCAGTCATCGATCATCCGCCGCGCGATGCTGATCGGGCCTGGCTGCTCGATGCCGACACCGCTTGGTTCGGCCAGCTCGGCGCGGCTGAACCAGCGCGCGTCGGTCAGCTCCTCGGCGTCGATGGTGACGTCCTCGCTCAGCGCCCGCGCATGGAACCCCAGCATCAGCGACGCCGGGGCCGGCCCGGGCTGGCTGGAGTGATAGGCCACATCGGTCACCTCGATGCCGGCCTCCTCGCGCACCTCGCGCGCCACCGCCTCCTCCAGGCTTTCGCCGGGTTCGACGAAGCCGGCCAGGGTGGAATAGATCGGCCCGGAAAAGCGCCGCGCATGGCCCAGCAGGGCGCGATCGCCGCTGGTGACCAGCATGATCACCGCGGGGTCGGTGCGGGCGAAATGCTCGGCGCCGCAGCCGGTGCAGACCACCCTGGTTCCGGCCTCGGCCGGGCGGGTCGGCGCGCCGCAGATGCCGCAATAGCGATGCCGCGCCCGCCACAGCATCAGCCCACGCGCATGCGCCAGCAGGCTGGCTTCGGCGGGGTCGAGCGCGCCGGCGCTGGCCCGCAGTTCGGCAAAGCCGCCCGCGCCCGCCGGCAACCCGTCGAGCGGCGCATCGAGCCCGCCGAGATCGAGCACGAACACCGCCTGCCCGTCGAGCAGGCCGAGCAGCGCCCAGGGATGGCGCGCGGCAAGCGGCGCGGGGGCGGGCAGCAGCACCGCGCGCGGCCCCTCGCCGATCAGGCTCTGGCCACGCCACAGCGCGGTGAAACGGCTGGCGGGGTCGTGCAGCAGCGCCTCGACCCAGGCGGTGTCGGCGCGGCGCGCGCTCACCCGGTCGAGCCGGCTGCCGGTGAGCGGGTTTGGACGGGCAGGGGAGGGCATGGCGAAAAACTCGCACGCGCCCGCGCGTCCGGCAACCGCGCGCGTGCCCCCTGTCGCGCCGGCCGCCACCCGTGCTAGAACAGGATCGGGAGATCGGCAGCGGACGGGCGCCTCGCCAACCCGGTCAGGACCGGAAGGTAGCAGCCGCAACGAGTTTCCGCCCGGGTCGTTGTCCGGTCTCCCACCCCGCCGCATGTTTCACCCGTTCCGAAGGGGCCGCCCCGGCGGTTTTGTCGCCCAGCCAATGACCGGTGACCTGGAAGACGACGACGCACCCCCGCCTCCCGACGGGCCCGGCTTGTTTGGCGATGCCTCCGTGACACCCGCGGCACCTTCGGCGCCCCTCGTTTCGGCCCCCGCGCAGTCCGATCCGGCCCGCGCCTATCGGGTGCTGGCACGCGCCTACCGCCCGACCGATTTTTCTGCCCTGATCGGCCAGGACGCGATGGTGCGCATTCTGCGCAACGGTTTCGCGCAGAACCGCATCGCGCATGCCTTCATGCTCACCGGCGTGCGCGGCGTCGGCAAGACCACCACCGCGCGCATCATCGCCCGCGCGCTCAACTGCGTCGGCCCCGACGGCACCTCCGGCCCCACGCCCGATCCATGCGGGGTCTGCGCCAACTGCGTTGCCATCCTCGCCGACCGCCATCCCGACGTGATCGAGATGGACGCCGCCTCCAACACCGGCGTGGATGACGTGCGCGAGATCATCGACTCCACCCGTTTTCGTCCGTTGCAGGCACGCACGAAGGTTTTCATCATCGATGAAGTCCACATGCTGTCGCGCAACGCCTTCAACGCGCTGCTCAAGACGCTGGAGGAACCGCCGGCGCATGTGAAATTCATCTTCGCCACCACCGAATTGCGCAAGGTGCCGGTGACGGTGCTGTCGCGCTGCCAGCGCTTCGATCTGCGCCGCATCCCCCTCGCCGATCTCGCGCGCTATTTCGGCGATGTCGCCGCCCGCGAGGGGGTGCCCATCGCCGCCGGCGCGCTCGATCTGCTCGCCCGCGCCGCCGATGGCTCGGTGCGTGACGGGCTGTCGCTGCTCGATCAAGCGATCGCGACGGGGCCTGATGCGAGCGGGCAGATCGCCACCGCGCAGGTCGCCGAGATGCTCGGCCAGGCCGATCGCACACAGATTTTCGACCTGTTCGAGGCGCTGATGGCCGGCGACCCCGCGGCCGCGCTGGCGATCACCGACCGCGCCCATGCGCTCGGTGCCGATTTCGCCTCGATGCTCACCGACCTGCTGGAGCTGACCCACACCCTCACCCGGATCAAATCGATCCCGACCCTGACCCAGGGCCACGAGCTGGCGGAAACCGAGCGCGTGCGCGGCGGCGCGCTCGCCGCGCGCCTGACCGTGCCGGTGCTGGCGCGATGCTGGCAGATGCTGCTCAAGGGCATCGGCGAAGTCACCGCCGCGCCGGACCCACGCGCCGCCGCCGAGATGGTGCTGATCCGGCTCTGCCACGCCGCCGACCTGCCATCCCCGGCCGATCTGGTGCGCCAGCTCTCCGGCCACGCCGCCGCCGCCGCGCCGCCGCCAGCCCCGCCATCCACTTCGGGCGGAGTGCGCGCGCTCGCCTCCGGCGGAGCGCACGCGGTCGCCGCGCTCCAGACCGCGCCGGACATGCCCCCCGCGGCGGCCCAGCCGCGCGGTTTTCGCGAACTGGTGGCGCTTGCCGATGGTGTCGACCCCATGCTGCACGCGCATCTGCTGCATTCGGTGCATCTGGTGCGCTTCGCGCCGCCGGTGGTGGAGTTGCGCCCCGAGCCCGACGCACCGCGCGACCTCGCCGCCCGGCTCGCCGCCCTGCTCGCCGACAAAACCGCGACCCGCTGGACCATCGCGCTCGCCACCAGCGGCGGCGAGCCGACGCTTGCCGAACAGGGCCTGCTCGCCGATGCCGATCGTCGCGCCGCCGCCCTCACCCACCCGATGGTGCAGGCGATCCTCGATGCGTTTCCGGGCGCGAAGCTGCAAAGCGTTCAGGATTCCAGCGTTGATCGCTACGGCCTGGGTGCCGAGCCGGTCGTGACCTTCACCGAACCGGACCCGATCCAGTTCGCCCCGCTGGATGCCGAGCCGGCCGGGCTCGACGATCTCGAATTTCCCGACGACGACGAAGCGCAGGAGTGAGCACCGCATGAAAAACCTCGCCGGCCTGATGAAGCAGGCCAGCCAAATGCAGGCCAAGATGCAGGAGATGCAGGCCCGCATGGAGCAGATGGAACATGAGGGGGTCGCCGGCGCCGGCATGGTCAGCCTGCGGCTCAATGGCCGCGGCGAACTGAAATCGCTCCGCATCGACCCAAAACTCGCCGACCCGGCCGAGATGGAGATGCTCCAGGACCTGATCGTCGCCGCCCACGCCGACGCGCGCGCCAAATCCGACGCGGCTGCGGCCGAGGAGATGAAATCGGTCACCGGCGGGTTGCAATTGCCGCCGGGCATGAAGCTGCCGTTCTGAGCCGGTCTTGCGCGGTCCCGAACTCGACCGGCTGATCGGGCTGCTCGCGCGTCTGCCCGGTCTTGGGCCACGCAGCGCGCGCCGGGTCGCGTTGAAGCTGCTGCTCGATCCGTCCGGGCGCATGCTGCCGCTCGCCGCCGCGTTGAGCGATGCCGCGCACGCGGTGCGCGCCTGCGCCAATTGCGGCAATCTGGACAGCACCGACCCCTGCGCGATCTGCGCCGACCCCGACCGCGATGTTGGCCTCGTCTGCGTCGTCGAGGGGGTGGGCGATCTGTGGGCGATCGAGCGGGCGGGCGCGCATCGCGGCCAGTATCACATCCTGGGCGGCACCCTGTCCGCGCTGGCCGGCACCGGCCCGGAGGACCTGACCATCGCGCATCTGCTCGAACGCGTCGCCACCGGCGCGGTGCGCGAGGTGATCCTGGCTCTGGGCGCCACCGTCGACGGCGCCGCCACCGCGCATTACCTGGCCGACCGGCTCGACGCGTCGGGCGTGGCGGTGACACGGGTGGCACAGGGCGTGCCGATGGGCGGCGCGCTCGAGGTGCTCGATGACGGCACGCTCACCGCGGCGCTGCGCGCCCGGCGGCCGTTGCCGCGCTGACGGAGACATCGATGAATTATTGGCTGGTGAAATCCGAACCCGACGCGTTTTCCTGGGCGCAGCAGGTCGCCAACAAGGTCGAGCCCTGGACCGGGGTGCGCAATTATCTCGCCCGCAACCATCTGCGCGCCATGGCGGTCGGCGACCGCGCGTTTTTCTACCATTCCAATGTCGGCAAGCAGATCGTCGGCATCGTCGAGGTGGCGCGCGCGGCCTATGCCGACCCCACCGCCGAGGATGGCGACTGGAGCTGCGTGGACATGCGCGCGCTGAAGCCGTTGAAAAATCCGGTGACGCTGGCCGCGATCAAGGCCGATCCCGCGCTCGCCGATCTGGCGCTGATCCGCCAGTCGCGCCTGTCGGTCTGCCCGGTCTCGGCGGCGCACTGGGCACATATCTGCGCGCTCGGCGGTGTCGCGCCGTGATGCGGGCACTGTGCCCGGTTGCCGAGATCGGCGAGGGCGAGGCGCGCGGCTTTGCGCCACCGCCGGGCGGGCTGATCGGCCTGTTCGCGCTGCGCCACGGCGGCGAGGTGCGGGTGTATGTCAATGCCTGCCCGCATCTGGGCGTCAGCCTGGACTGGGCGGCCGGGCGGTTCCTCGACGAAGCCGGCGGGATGATTGTGTGCGCCACCCACGGCGCGCGGTTTCGCCTCGATGATGGGCTGTGCGTGTCCGGCCCCTGCCGCGGCGAGCGGCTGGAATCGGTGCTGACGCAGATCAATGACGGAATGCTGTGCGTGCCCGAGGACGCGGGCCAGTAGCGCGCGACGCTCTTGCATGCGCGCGCCTTGTGGTGGATGAAACCACCGGGGGAGACAACCGGCTGCGTTTGGGGGTCCAGGAACGTCGATGTCCTACGAACATGAAACCATCATTCCGGTGCGCCCGGAAATCGCCGCCGGCGCGCACGTCGATGCGGCACGCTATGCCGCCATGGTGGCCGCCGCCGCCGCCGACCCCGACGGGTTCTGGAAATCGGAATCCGCCCGCATCGACTGGGTGCGCGCGCCGACCGTCATCAAGAACACCAGCTTCACCGGCGATGTCGCCATCCGCTGGTTCGAGGACGGTGTGCTCAACGCCTCGGCCAACTGCCTGGACCGCCATCTGGCCACCCGCGGCGACCAGGTCGCGATCATCTGGGAGGGCGACGATCCGGCCAGCCACCAGCGCATCACCTATCGCGAGTTGCACGCGCAGGTCTGCAAGCTCGCCAATGTGCTGAAGGGCTTCGGCGTGGGCCGTGGCGACCGCGTGACGATCTATCTGCCCATGGTGCCGCAGGCGGCGGTGGCGATGCTGGCCTGCGCGCGCATCGGCGCCATCCATTCCGTGGTGTTTGGCGGCTTCTCCGCCGAAAGCCTCGCCAACCGCATCACCGACTGCGACAGCCGGGTGGTGATCACCGCCGACGAAGGCCGCCGCGCCGGCCGCCGGGTGGCGCTGAAAGCCAACGTGGACGAGGCGCTCACTGACTGCCCGGCCGTGACCCACGTGCTCGTCGCCGAGGTCACCGGCGCGGGCGTGCCGATGCAAGCCGGGCGCGATCATTCCTGGACCGATCTGGTCGGCGCGGCCTCGGCGGACTGCCCGCCCGAGCCGATGGGCGCCGAGGACCCGCTGTTCCTGCTCTACACCTCGGGTTCCACCGGCAAGCCCAAGGGCGTGCTGCACACCACCGGCGGCTACATGGTGTGGGCCAGCTTCACCCATGAGCTGGTGTTCGATTACCGCCCCGGCGAGATCTACTGGTGCACCGCCGATGTCGGCTGGGTCACCGGCCACAGCTACATCCTTTACGGACCGCTCGCCAACGGCGCCACCACGCTGATGTTCGAGGGGGTGCCGAACTATCCCGACACCGCGCGCTTCTGGCAGGTGATCGACAAGCACAAGGTCAACATCTTCTACACCGCGCCCACCGCCATCCGCGCGCTGATGCGCGACGGCGAGGCACCGGTGAAAACCACCTCGCGCGCCAGCTTGCGCATCCTGGGCAGCGTCGGCGAGCCGATCAACCCCGAGGCCTGGCTGTGGTACTATCACGTCGTCGGCGACGGCCGCTGCCCGGTGGTCGACACCTGGTGGCAGACCGAGACCGGCGGCATCCTGATCAGCCCGCTGCCCGGCGCCACCGCGCTCAAGCCCGGCTCCGCCACCCTGCCGCTGCCCGGCGTGCAGCCGATCCTGGTCGATCATGACGGCGTCGAGCTGCACGGCGCCACCGAGGGCAATCTGTGCATCAAGGATGCCTGGCCCGGCATGATGCGCACCGTTTATGGCGACCATGAGCGCTTCATCCAGACCTATTTCTCCAGCTTCAAGGGTCTGTATTTCACCGGCGACGGCGCGCGACGCGACGCGGACGGCTACTGGTGGATCACCGGGCGGGTGGATGACGTGATCAACGTCTCCGGCCACCGCATGGGCACCGCCGAGATCGAGAGCGCGCTGGTGGCGCACCCCAAAGTGGCCGAAGCCGCCGTGGTCGGTTTTCCGCACGATCTGAAGGGGCAGGGCATCTACGCCTATGTCACCCTGGTCGCCGGCGAGGACCCCACCGAGGCGCTGCGCCAGGAACTGGTCAAATGGGTCCGCCACGAGATCGGACCGATCGCCAGCCCCGACGCCATCCAATGGGCGCCAGGCCTGCCCAAGACACGCTCGGGCAAGATCATGCGCCGCATCCTGCGCAAGATCGCCGCGCACGAGGAAAGCGGCCTCGGCGACACCTCCACCCTCGCCGATCCGTCGGTGGTGCAGGAGCTGATCACCAACCGCGTCGGCTGACGCCCTCGCCTCAAGCGAGTTTGTTCATCCGCCCGCCGGCATGAGGTTGCCGGCGGGCGGATTCCGCCTAAAATCAAACAATGCCGTTCGACGTCCGCGATTTCCCGATCGATGCGCACCACCACGGACAGCGCCAGCCCGCCGTGGCGCTGTGGCTGTTTGGCGTCTGCGCCATGCTGATCGTCATGATCGGCCTTGGCGGCGCCACCAGGCTCACCGGCTCGGGTCTGTCGATCATGGAATGGGCGCCGCTCTCCGGCGCGCTGCCGCCCTGGTCGGACGCGGAATGGCACCGGCTGTTCGCGCTCTACCAGCAGATTCCGCAGGCCGGACTGCTGCATCCGGACATGACGCTGGCCGGCTTCAAGGGAATTTTCTGGCTGGAATGGACCCACCGCCTGTGGGGCCGGCTGATCGGCGCGGCGGTGTTCCTGCCGCTGATCTGGCTGTGGGCCACCGGGCGGATCGCCCGGTCGCTGGTGCCGCGCCTGCTCGGCATCGTGATGCTTGGCGGGCTACAGGGCGCGGTCGGCTGGTTCATGGTGGCGTCAGGCTTTTTTCCGGACAGCACCGCGGTCGCGCCGGCGCGGCTGGTGGTGCATCTGGTGCTGGCACTGATCCTCTACACCGTCCTTTTCTGGACCGCCTTGTCGGCCTGGCAGCCACTGCCCATCGGTGCGCCCGCCTGGCTGCGCCGCGCGCTGCTCGCGGTCACCGCCCTGGTCAGCCTCACCATCATCGCCGGTGGCTTCGTCGCCGGCACACATGCCGGCTTCATCGATAACAGCTTCCCGCTGATGGAAGGCCGGCTGGTGCCGCCCGACTGGGATTTTCTCGCCCCCTGGTGGCGCAACCTCACGCAGAACCTGCCCGCGGTGCAGTTCGACCACCGGCTGGCCGCCAGCCTCAGCCTGCTCGCGGTGCTTGGCGTCGCGCTGGCCGGTCTTCGGGTAGGCACCTGGCGGCTGCGTGGTGGCCTGTATGCGATGATGCTGGCGGTGGCAGCGCAATACGCCCTCGGTGTCGCCACCCTGCTGTGGGTGGTGCCCACGCCGCTCGCCACGCTGCATCAGATCACCGCGGTGCTCCTGCTGAGCGCGTGCATGGTGGCCCTGCATGCCGCGCGGCGCGCGGGCTGACAACCGCCCCCGCCGACCCCATCTGCATGTCCCAGCTTCCGCCGGCGCCTGCCGGCCCGATCACGAGGCGACCATGACCGACGCAAGCCCGCTCGCCACCACCGACGCGCTGTTCTTCGAGCGCCCCGACGCCGCGCTCGACCTGGACGGCGCGCGCCGTCTGGTCGCCTCCGGGCTCGCCGGCACCGACGACGGCGAGTTGTTCCTCGAATATCGCGAAAGCGAGAACATCAGCCTCGATGACGGCCGCATCCGCTCCGCCGGCTTCGACACCACCCAGGGCTTTGGCCTGCGTGCCGTGCTCGGCGAGGAATCCGGCTATGCCCATGCCGGCGAATTGTCCCATGCGGCACTTGCCCGAGCCGCCGACACGGTCGCCTCCGTGCGCTCCGGCCGCTCGGGTGTCGCCGCCGAGTCACCGCCGGCGCGCAACGCGCGGCTGTATCTGCCCGACAACCCGCTCGGCGCCGGCAGCTTCGCCGCGCGCACCAATCTGCTCGCCGAAATCGACGCCTTCGCCCGCCAGAGCGACCCACGGGTGGTGCAGGTGATGGCCAGCCTCGGCGGCGAGTGGCAGGCGGTGCAGATCATCCGCGCCGACGGCGCGCGCGTCGCCGATCTGCGCCCGCTGGTGCGGCTGAACGTCTCGGTCGTGGTGGAAAAGGATGGCCGCCGTGAAACCGGCAGCTACGGCACCGGTGGCCGCTATGGCTATGATCGACTGCTGACCGAGACGAACTGGAAGCACGCGGTGGCCGAGGCGCTGCGCCAGGCCCTGGTCGCGCTCGACAGCCGCCCCGCACCGGCCGCCGAGATGGACGTGGTGCTCGGCAACGGCTGGCCCGGCATCCTGCTGCACGAGGCGATCGGCCACGGG
>DAHWBL010000303.1 GCA_027323595.1 Acetobacteraceae bacterium
GGCGTTCCAGGAGCCCACGCTCTACGTCGATCTGAACCGCACCCTGGCCGGACAGGTCGATCTCAACGAAGGCGACGCCGCCACCTCCATGCTCGACACGCTGGCCGGCAGCACCCAGACCGCGCCGACCTTCTGGCTCAACCCGCGCACCGGCGTCTCCTATCCGGTCTCGGTGCAGACACCACAATATCACATGGACAGCCTGGGCGACCTGCGCAACATGCCGCTCACCGGCGGCGACCAAAGCCAGCTGCTGGGCGGGCTCGCCACGATCCGCCTGGGCCCGTCCAACGCGGTGGTCTCGCACTACAACGTCCGCCCGGTGATCGACATCTACGCCACCGCCGACGGCCGCGATCTGGGCGCGGTCGCCACCGACATCCGCAAGGTCATGGCCGACACCGCCAAAGACCTGCCGCGCGGCGCCACCGCCACCCTGCGCGGCCAGGTCACCACCATGAGTTCGGCCTACAGCCAGCTTTATTTCGGCCTCGCCTTCGCCATCGTGCTGATCTATCTGCTGATCGTGGTGAATTTTCAGTCCTGGCTTGATCCTTTCGTGATCGTGCTGGCGCTGCCCTTCGCGCTCGCCGGCATCGCCTGGATGCTGTTCATCACCCACACCACCCTGTCGGTGCCGGCGCTGACCGGGGCGATCATGTGCATGGGCGTGGCCACCGCCAACTCCATCCTGGTGATCAGCTTCGCGCGCGAGCGGCTGGCACAGGGGGTCAATGCGTTCAACGCGGCGATGGAAGCCGGCACCATGCGCTTCCGCCCGGTGATCATGACCGCGCTGGCGATGATCATCGGCATGTTGCCGATGGCGCTCGAACCGGGGCAGAACGCCCCGCTCGGCCGGGCGGTCATCGGCGGGCTGATTTTCGCCACCTGCGCCACCCTGTTCTTCGTGCCCACCGTCTTCAGCCTCGTCCACGCCAATGACCCGCCGCTGTCCGACGCGCCGGACGAGGGCGTCGACGGCGCCCACCCCACCCATGCCTGAGCCCGGAGCCAACAACATGAACGAGCCTCAGAAGCCCACGCCACACACGAAGCCCAACACCCGCCGTCTCGCGCTGCTCGGGATCGTCGTGATCGTGGTGGCCGCGGTGGTGGTGGTCGAGGGGCTCTACAGCCGCTCGCAGAACACCGACACGCTGGCCAAGGTCGCCGCCCAGGCGGCGATCCCGCCGGTGCGCGTGGTGCACCCGGTGCCGCCCGACAAAGGCACCCAGATCGAGCTGCCCGGCACCATCCAGGCCTATTACGCCGCGCCGATCTATGCCCGCGTGCCCGGCTACCTCAAAGCCTGGTACACCGACATCGGCGCGCGGGTGAAGCAGGGCCAGGTGCTGGGCATCATCGACACCCCCGACCTCGACCGCGAACTCGACCAGGCGGTGGCCGACCTCGCCGCCGCCAAGGCCAAGGCCCGCCTCGCCCAGCTCACCGCCGCGCGCTGGAAGGCGCTCGAATCCAGCCAGTCGGTGTCGCGCCAGACCGTCGATGAAAAACTCGGTGACGCCGACGCCAAACAGGCCGATGTGGAAGCGGCCCAGGCCAAGGTCACCCGGCTTGAGACCATGCAGGACTTCAAGAAGCTGCTGGCCCCCTTCGATGGCATCGTCACCGCCCGCCTCACCGATGTCGGCAAGCTGATCGTCGCCGGCGGCGCCCAGGGCCAGGAATTGTTCGAGGTCTCCGACGTGCACGAGATGCGCGTGTATGTGCGCGTCCCGCAGGCCTATGCGGCGATGCTCAAGCCCGGCGTCAAGGCCAATCTGGTGCTGCCGCAATATCCCGGACGGCCCTTTCCGGCCACCCTGGTCACCACCTCGGGCGCGGTGGCTGAAACCTCGCGCACCGTGCTGGTCGAGCTGATGGCCGAGAACACCGACAATCTGCTGCCGCCGGGCAGCTTCGCGATGGTCGATTTCGCGCTGCCGCCCAATGCCCACGTGCTGCTGCTGCCCGCCTCGGCGCTGATCTTCAGCGAGCACGGCATGCAGGTCGCGGTGCTGACCAAGGACAACCACGTGTCGCTGCGCAAGGTGGAGCTGGGCCGCGAGCTGGGCATTAACGTCGAAGTCCTCTCCGGCGTCACCACCGAGGACGCGATCGTCGATGCGCCGCCCGAAACCCTCGCCGACGGCGACCCGGTGAGCCTCACCGAAGCCGCCGTCCCCGCGCCGGCCCTGGCCGACAACTCCACCTCGGCGGCGCGGCACTGACATGCGTCTTGCATCGGCCCTGCTGCTCGGCTGCCTGTTTCCGCTCGTCGCCTGCGACCTCGCCCCCCCCTATCAGCCGCCGCTGATCGCCGCTCCGGACAGCTACCGCGAGATGGCCGGCACCTGGCAGCCGGCCGCTCCTGGCACGCTGCAGACCGACCGCTGGTGGGAATTGTTCAACGACCCGGTGATCGACGGGCTCGAACAGCAGCTCGACGCCCAGAACCCCGACCTCGAGGCCCAGCTCGCCGTCTATCAGCAGGCCCGCGCCGCCGCCGAGGTCGCCGAAGCCGGCCTGTTCCCGCAGCTCGGCAGCTTCGCCGGCGTCTCCGGCAACCGCCAGTCCCGAACCCGCCCGCTGCGCCCGCATGGCGGCACCGCCACCACCCCGAACTGGTACGGCAACCAGATCATCGGCGGCCTGGCCACCTATGAGCTCGACATCTGGGACCAGGTGCACAACGCCGTGGTCTCCGGCCGCGCGCTCGAGGTCGCCTCGGCGGGCACCCTGGCCGCGGTGCGGCTGAGCCTGCAATCGGAGCTGGCGAGCGATTATTTCGCCCTGCGCGGCCTCGATTCCCAGGCCCGCCTGCTCGACACCACCGTCGCCGCCTACAAGCGCGCGCTCGACCTCACCCAGGATCGGTTCCGCGGCAAGATCTCCTCCGACCTCGATGTCTCGCGCGCCGAGACCCAGCTCGACTCCGCCCGCACCCAGGTCTCCGACATCGCCGCCCGCCGCGAGGCGCTGCAGGACGCCATCGCCGCGCTCACCGGCCAGGCCGCGCCGAATTTCGCCCTGCCGCCGATGCCGCTCAGCGGCCGGCTGCCCGACAGCCCCGCCGGCCTGCCCTCCACCCTGCTCGAACGCCGCCCCGACATCGTGGCCGCCGAGCAACAGGTGAAGGCCGCCAACGCGCTGATCGGCGTCGCCCGCGCCGCCTTCTATCCCACCATCACCATCTCGGCCGCCGGCGGGGTGAACAGCACCGGTCTCAACATGCTCAATCTGCCCGACAGCTTCTGGTCGGTCGGGCCCTCGCTGCTGTTCCCGATCTTCGAGGGTGGGCTGCGCCACGCCGAGGAGGAAGCCGCCTGGGCCAGGCTGCACCAGTCGGTGGCGTCCTACCGCGCCAACGTGCTCGGCGCCTTCCAGGAGGTGCAGGACGTGCTGTCGGCCATCCGCTGGGGCCGCCAGGAGCTGGCCGACGCCATCACCGCCGCCGCCGCCGCGCAGCGCACGCTGGACATGGCCACCATTCTTTATACCGATGGCGCCTACAGCTATCTCGAAGTGGTGGTCGCCCAGACTGCGCCGCTGCAGGAACAGCAGACGGTGATCGACATGCAGACCCGCCTCGCCCAACAGGCGGTGGCGCTGGTGCAGGCGGTCGGTGGCGGTTGGACCCGCACCGACCTCGACACGCCGCTGCCCGACGTCATCCAGGCGGTGCAGTAACCCCCCCGGGCGGCCCGCCTGTGATCGATCCGCCACAGTCGATTTGGATTTTGTGCTGAAACCACCACATAAAAGTCAATTTAATACCCCGACCCGAATCGTCTCCTTAATCAAACTGTCACCGACGGCTGACTGTGTGGCCGTTGTGAACCATGAGGGGACGATCATGAGGAAATGGGGTTTTGGACCGCTCGCCGCGGTCGGCGCCGCAGCGATGGCGCTTTCACTTTACGGCAACAGCGCATCGGCGATGGTCGCCGGCGGTGGCCCGGAATACCCGATCGGCGCCTCGCTCGGCCTGCCGGCCGGTGCAGCACCTCCCGAAGGCGTGTATGTGAACCTGCATCCCAACGGATCGCAGACCAACACGGTCGATAATCGCGGCAACCGCACCGGCGCAGGCGCCACGGTATTCGGAGACTTCGGTGTTTTCACCTACGTCCCCGGCATCAAGATCCTCGGCGCCGACTACTCCATGGCGGTCCGCGGCCCTGGCATCCTCTCGGTCGAAGTGCATGCGCCGCCGTTTAACTCCGCAGCCAACCACATCTACAAGAACGGCGTGCGCGCCACCGGCACCGGCATCGTCGATGTCACCATCGCCCCGATCACCCTGAGCTGGGCGCTGGGCAATGGCTGGTTCTTCTCCGGCGAGCTCGCGGTGGACGTGCCCTCCGGCCCGTGGGACGCGAACAACCTGGTCAACACCGGCAAGGCGGTCTGGACCTTCACCCCCTCCATCGCGCTCACCTACCTCAAGAACGGCTACGATCTGACCGCGCATCTGATCACCGAA
>DAHWBL010000354.1 GCA_027323595.1 Acetobacteraceae bacterium
AAGGCCTTCCAACTGCTGATCTCGCCCTTGCGCGACTGGCGGGTGGAAAAGCTCACATGCACCGCCTGCTGCACCGCCTGGTAGATCACCTCGGGCTTGAGCCCGAGCAGCGTGCCGATGCCCGCGGCCTGCGCGGGACACAGATGCGCGATATGGTCCTTCTTGAATTCATGCAGGCAGATCGCGCGCACCAGATCGATCTGGATCTCATAGCCGGTGGCGATCGCGCGCAGCAGGTCGCGGCCGGATTTGTCCATCGTCTGCGCCACCGCCAGGATCGGCGGAATATTGTCGCCCGGATGCGAATAATCGGCGGCCAGAAACGTGTCGTGCATGTCCAGCTCGCGCACCGCCGTGCCGTTCGCCCAGGCCGCCCATTCGGGGCTCACCCGGCGAACCCCGCCGACGCCGAACAGCGTGGCGCCGCCCTTGCGCGGATGGCCCAGCGCCATGTCGCGGGCAGCCACGATCGGCGCGCGGTTGATCGAGGCGATCGCCACCGACGCGTTGTCGATGATGCGGTTGATGACCATCTCGGCCACCTCGGCCTGGACCGCCACCTTGTCGGCGGCAACGGCGGCGATTTTCCAGGCGAGCTGGTCGGCCCGGGCGAGCCCGGCGCGCGAGGGGTGAACCCGAACTTCGTGCATCAGCATGGCAACGGTCCCGTGCGGCCCTGGCGTCGGGCCGGCCTTTCCGGCATTGAATCTGTAACTGGCAATCTGTGTCTGGCGGCGAATCGGCGCCAGTTGCGCCACAACCCGCGCGCGCGTCAACCGCGCCGGGCGCGCGCGCCGCGCTCCCGCCCGCTTGCGCCGGGCCCGGGATTTGACAACACTGACGGTTGCACAAGCGATCCGGGGGAACTCCACATGGCCGACATGATCCAAACCGCACTGCGCCCGCACCCCTGGCATGGCCGGCTGGAAGACCCGCCGCTGCTGCGCGGACAGGGCCGCTTCGCCGACGACATCCGCCCGGCCGACTGCGCCCACGCGGTGTTCGTGCGCGCCACCGTCGCCTCCGCCGATCTCACCCGCGTCGATGCCACCGCCGCACGCGCCATGCCCGGCGTGCTCGCCGTGCTGACCGGGGCGGATCTGCAGGCGGCGGGCTTCGGCTCGGTCTCCGGCCCGATGCCGCAGCCCGACCGCCACGGCAAGATGGCGCCCACCCCGCCGCGCCCGGTGCTGGCCGCCGCGCGGGTGCGCCATATCGGTGAGCCGGTGGCCCTGGTGATCGCCACCTCGACCGCCGCCGCGCAGGACGCCGCCGAGGCGGTGGTGGTGGAGTTCGACGTGCTGCCCGCGGTGACCGGCGTGCTCGCCGCCATCGCGCCCGGCGCGCCGCTCGTCTGGCCCGAGCTTGCCGACAACACCGCCTTCGACTGGGTCGGCCCGGCCGATCCGGACGGGGCGCGCGCCGCCGCGATCGATGCCGCCTTCGCATCTGCCGCCCATGTCGCGCGCGCCACCACGCCCAACCAGCGGCTGGTGGTCGCCACCATGGAGCCGCGCGCCGCCACCGCCAGCTACGATCCGGCCACCGACCAGTATCTGCTGCGCGCGCCGAGCCAGGGCGCCTCGGGCATCGCGATGCAGGTGTCGATGTGCATGAAGCTCAAGCCCGGACAGTTGCGGGTGGTGACCGACGATGTCGGCGGCGGCTTCGGCATGAAGGCGTCCGGCTATCCGGAATATCCGGCGCTGCTGCATGCCGCCCGCCTGCTCGGCCGGCCGGTGCATTGGGTGTCGGCGCGCTCGGAGGCGTTCGTCTCCGACAACCAGGGGCGCGACAACCACTGGACCGCCGAACTGGCGCTGGACGCGCAGGGGCGCTGCCTCGCCCCGCGGATCGAGGGGGTGGCCGGGCTCGGCGCCTACATCACCGGGGTCGGCATCTTCGCCAACACCGGCAATCTGATCGCCTGCCTGCCCAGCGTCTACGACATCCCGCTGATCGGGCTGCGGGTGCGCTGCGTGGTCACCAACACCGTGCCGATCGGGCCCTATCGCGGCGCCGGCCGCCCGGAGATCAATTTCCTGATGGAGCGCCTGGTGGAGGCCGCCGCCGCGGTGAGCGGCATCGACCCGGTGGAAATCCGCCGCCGCAACCTGATCCCGGCCGCCGCCATGCCGTACACCACCGCGGTCGACACGGTCTATGACAGCGGCGATTTCCCGACCCTGCTGGAAACCGCGGTGCGGCGCGCCGATTACGCGGGCTTTTCGGCACGACGGGCGGAGTCCGCGGCGCGCGGCAGGCTGCGTGGCATCGGCGTGGGCTGTTTTCTCGAAAATTCCGGCGGCGTGCCGGAGGAGCCGGCGCGGATCAGCTTCCCCAGATCCGGCGGCATCACCGTCAGCGTCAATCCGGTGCCGCAGGGCCAGAGCCACGTCACCGTGTTCGGCGACGTCGCCGCCGACCTGCTCGGCGTGGCGCGCGCGCAGGTCACCATGACCTTCGGCGATTCGATCCGCGACGTGCCCGGCATGGGCGCGGTCGCCTCGCGCTCGGCCATGCTGACCGGCGGCGCCATCGCGCAATGCGCGGCGGCGGTGCTGGGCAAGGCGCGCACGCTGGCCGCGCAGTTGCTGCAAACCACGCCCGACGCGCTGCATTACGACAATGGCCGCTTCACCACCGCCGCCGGCGCCGGGCTGAGCCTGGTCGAGGTCGCCGCCCGCGCCGGCGAGATCGGCGAGAGCCTCGACACCACGGAAAAACTGGTCGCCCGCCTCGCCTTCCCCAATGGCTGCCACATCGCCGAGGTGGAGATCGACCCCGACACCGGCATCACCACGCTGCTGCGCTACACCGCCGTCGATGATTGCGGGCGGGTGCTGAACCCCACCGTGGTGGAGGCGCAGATCCATGGCGGCGTCGCCCAGGGCATGGGCCAGGCGCTGATCGAGGACACCGTCTACGATCCCGAATCCGGCCAGTTGCTGGCGGGCTCGTTCATGGATTACGCGATGCCGCGCGCCGACCATCTGCCGATGATCGATGCCACCCACATCCAGGTGCCCTGCACCACCAACCCGCTGGGCGTGAAGGGCACCGGCGAGGCCGGCACCACCGCGGCCCCGCCGGCGATCATCAACGCGATCGCCAACGCGCTGCCCAAGGGCGTCGATGTGGCGATGCCGGCAACGCCCGAGCGGGTCTGGCTGGCGCTGCGGGGTTGATCCGCGCGCGCCTCGCCGCCGCATTGCTCGCCGGTCTGCTGGCCGGCGGGCCGGCGGCGGCGCAAAGTGCTGCGGTGGTGCTGGGCTACACGGCGGTCAACGAATATCTGCCCGCCTTCATCGCCGCCGATGCCGGGTTTTTCGCCGCGCACCGGCTCGATGTGACG
>DAHWBL010000364.1 GCA_027323595.1 Acetobacteraceae bacterium
CGCGGGCGGTGCGCGAGCCGGCGCGCATCACCCGATTGTTTCGCGACAAAATTGAAACCATCGCCCCGGGCGCGGGCATCGAGATCATGTCGCTCACCGCCAGCATCACCGAGCGGCTGGGCGGCACCCAGGCGGCGGGCCTGGTGGGGGGGGCCGCGCCGGAGATTGCCGACCTGCCAGACATTTCTGACCTGCCAGACCTTTCTGACCTGATCGACGTTCTTGCCAATCATGCGGGCACGCGCCGGCTCTATCGGATGGCCCCGGTTGTCAGCGACGTGCCCGAACGCAGCATGCGCCAGGTGCCGGCGCTGGCGGCCAGGACCGGCGCGACCTGGCCGCCTGGCTGGCCGCGACCCGCACGGCTGCTGGCGCCGCCGGAGCGGATCGAGACCGTCGCGCTGCTGCCGGATCATCCGCCGGTGTCCTTCACCTGGCGCGGCATCCGCCGGCGGGTGCGCCGCGCC
The DNA here is from genome assembly GCA_027323595.1 of Acetobacteraceae bacterium. Taxonomy (GTDB): domain Bacteria; phylum Pseudomonadota; class Alphaproteobacteria; order Acetobacterales; family Acetobacteraceae; genus CAIVDX01. The sequence continues at coordinate 468 of DAHWBL010000364.1, forward strand.
GATGGACCAGAGCGGGTGTTCGGCGAATGGTGGAAGCGCGACGCCGAGCTGATCGCGGTGCGCGATTATTTCCGCGTCGAGGATGACGGCGGCGAGCGATTCTGGATTTTTCGTGCCGGCGACGGCGAGGATGCGCAGACCGGGTCGCATCTGTGGTTCCTGCACGGGGTGTTCGGGTGAGCGCGCCGCGAGTGTTCATATGAGCGCGCCGCGCTACGCCGAGTTGCAGGTCACCACGCATTTCAGCTTTCTGCGCGGCGCGAGCGGGTGCGAGGAATTGTTCGCCGAGGCGGCGCGGCTTGGCATCGAGGCGCTCGGCGTGACCGATCGCTGTTCGCTCGCCGGCATCGTGCGCGCGCACCAGGCGGCCAAGGCGAACAATGTGCGTCTGGTGGTCGGCTGTCGGCTTGATCTGACCGAGGGTTTTTCGGTGCTGGTCTATCCGGGCGACCGCGCCGCCTATGCGCGGCTGTGCCGGTTGCTGTCGCTGGGCAAGCGGCGCGGCGGCAAGGCGCGCTGCGAACTGGGCTGGCGCGATCTCGTCGAGCATGGCGAAGGGATGCTGGTGGTGCTTCTGCCCGACATGGCTGACGATTTCTGTCGGCTGTGGCTGCGACGATTGCGCGAGGCGTTCGCCGATCGTGGCCACATGGCGCTCACCCTGCGGCGGCGGCCCAACGACCAGCTGCGGCTGTGGGAGCTGTCGAACCTCGCTGCGTCGATGCGGGTGGCGTGCGTGGTCACCAACGATGTGCTGTTTCACGAACCCCGCAGGCGGCTGTTGCAGGATGTCGTCACCTGCATCCGCCACAATGTCCGCATCGACGATCTTGGTGACCGGCGCGAGCGCCATGCCGACCGCCATCTCAAGGCCGCGGCGGAAATGCATCGGCTGTTCGCGCGTTATCCCGAGGCGCTGGAGAACGGGCTTGCCATCATGCGGCGATGTCGGTTTTCGCTCGACGAGCTTGCCTATCAATATCCCGAGGAGCGTGACGACCCGGCACTCAGCGCGCAGCAGACGCTGGAGCAGCTGACCTGGCAGGGTGCTGATGCGCGCTATCCACAGGGTGTGCCCGAACAGGTGCGCAAGACCCTGCTGCATGAGCTCGGGCTGATCGGCCAGCTCGCCTATGCGCCGTATTTCCTCACCGTGCACAGCATCGTTCGCTTCGCCCGATCGCAGGGCATTGTGTGCCAGGGGCGTGGCTCGGCGGCGAACAGCGCGGTGTGCTTTGTGCTCGGCATCACCTCGATCGATCCAGAGCGCAATGACCTGCTGTTCGAGCGTTTCATCTCCGCCGAGCGGCACGAGCCGCCCGACATCGATGTCGATTTCGAGCATGAGCGGCGCGAGATCGTGATGCAGTGGATCTTCGACCATTACGGGCGCGACCACGCCGCGCTGTGCGCCACGGTGATCCGCTACCGCACCCGCGGCGCGGTGCGCGATGTCGGCAAGGCGCTTGGCCTGGACGAGGATGTCGTGAAATCCCTGGTGGAGCGGATGCGCGCCCCCCAGGCGGACGAGCCGGGGGACCGGCGGCTGCGCCTGGCCATCGGGCTTGCCGGTCAACTGATCGGCGCGCCGCGCCATCTCAGCCAGCATCCGGGCGGCTTCGTGCTGACCCATGACCGGCTCGACACGCTGGTGCCGATCGAGCCGGCGGCGATGGTGGACCGGCAGATCATCGAGTGGGACAAGGACGATATCGACGCGTTGAAAT
>DAHWBL010000375.1 GCA_027323595.1 Acetobacteraceae bacterium
TCTGTCGCTGGATGTGCGCGCCGGCGAGATCGTCGGGCTGATCGGGCCGAACGGCGCGGGCAAGAGCACCACCTTCAACCTGCTCGGCGGCGCGGCGCGGCCGCAGCGGGGCACGGTGCGCATCGGCGGCGCGGTGCTGGCCGGCGGCGGTGCCGCCGCCGCGCGGCTGGGGCTGGCGCGCAGCTTTCAGCATGTCCGGCTGATCGGTGAGATGAGCGTGCTCGACAACGCCGCACTCGGCGCGCATCTGCGCGGCCGCGCCGGCCCGATCACCAGCCTGCTGCGGCTCGATCGCGCCGAGGAGGCACGGCTGCGCGGCGAGGCGATGGCCCAGCTCACCCGGCTTGGCCTCGCCGAGGACGCTGGGCGCCCGGCCGGCACCCTGCCGCTCGGCCGCCAGCGTCTGGTCGAGATCGCGCGCGCTCTGTGCGCCGATCCGCTGCTGCTGCTGCTCGATGAGCCCGCGGCCGGGCTGCGCCACCAGGAAAAGCGCGCGCTCGCCGAGCTGCTGCGCGCCCTGCGCGGCGAGGGCCTGGGCATTCTGCTGGTCGAGCACGACATGAATTTCGTCATGACCACCGCCGACCGGCTGGTGGTGCTGGATTTCGGCGCACGGCTCGCCGCCGGCACGCCCGCCGAGGTGCGCCAGGACCCCGCCGTGCTGGAGGCCTATCTTGGCGCCGCGTGAAGGCCGTTCATGCCGATGACCGGGGTTGTCGAGATCGTCCCGCCACGGCCGGCCTTGCGGGTGCAGGCGATGGCCGTCGCCTATGGCGGCATCGCGGCGGTGCGCGAGGTGTCGCTGCGGGTGCCGCAGGGCGGCATCATCACCGTGGTCGGCCCCAACGGCGCCGGCAAGACCAGCCTGCTCAACGCGGTGATGGGGCTGATCCCATGTGGCGGCGAGGTCTGGCTCGGCGAGCAGAATCTCAGCGCCCTGCCGGTGGAGGAGCGGGTGAGCGCCGGGCTGTGCCTGGTGCCCGAGCGGCGTGAGCTGTTCGCCCCGATGAGCGTGCTGGACAATCTTCTGCTCGGCGCCTGGCGCCATCGCGCGCGCGGTGCCGCCGCCCGCCGCGCCCTGCTGGACCAGGTGTTCGCCCGCTTCCCCCGCCTTGCCGAACGCCGCGCCCAGCGCGCCGGCACCCTGTCGGGCGGCGAGCGCCAGATGCTGGCGATGGGCCGCGCGCTGATGGGCCAGCCGCGCGTGCTGCTGCTCGACGAGCCGAGCCTGGGGCTCGCGCCGCTGATCGTGCGCGAGATTTTCGCCATCATCGCCGAGCTGCGGCGCGAGGGGGTGGCGATCCTGCTGGTCGAGCAGAACGCCCGCGCCGCGCTGGCGGTGGCCGATCGCGCCTACGTGCTGGAGGGCGGGGTCGTCACCCTGGGTGGTCCCGCCGCGGTTCTGGCCAACGACCCGCGCGTGGTGCAAACCTATCTTGGCGCCGGCGATCCCGCCGGCGATGCCGCCTCGCCCCTCGGAGAAGTCTCATGAGCCCGGAATTGAAGGACAAGCTCGCCATTCGCGAACTGGTGGAAAACTGGGTGCTGTGGCGCGATGCCTGCCTGTGGCAGAAATTCCGCACCGTCTGGTGGGACGAGGGCGTGATGATGGCCACCTGGACACAGGGCACCGCCGACCAGTTCATCGCGATGAGCCGCGAGGGCTTCGCCAAGGGCGTGCGCATCCTGCATTTCCTCGGCGGCAGCAGCATCGAGCTCGAAGGTGACCGCGCGGTGGTGCAGACCAAGATGACCATCAGCCAGCGCGCCGAGGTGCATGGCGTGCTGTGCGACGTGGTCTGCACCGGCCGCTTCTACGACTTCCTCGAAAAGCGCAAGCCGGGCAAGAAATCCGCCCGCTGGGGCTTCGTGCTGCGCCAGCCGATCTATGAAAAGGACCGGATGGACCCGGTGATGCCCGGCACCTGGCCGATCCTGGATCAGGCCAAGCTCGCGAAATTTCCCGAGGGCTACCGCTATCTGGGCTATCTGCAGTCCCACATCGGCTATCCGGTGAAGCTGGACAGCCCCGGCCTGATCGGCCCGGAGACCGACCGGCTGTACAAGACCGGCGCCGCCTGGCTGCGCGGCGAAAAGCTCAACTGGCGCAAATAGGCTCGGCGGCTACAAAAACTCGTCCAGATGCCCGGCCAGCTCATGGTCGGGCGTCTTGGTGAGGTCCTTCGGCAGCGTGCCGACCACCGCGTTCAGCACCGCCTGGTCCAGCCCGCCCCTCAGATCGGCCAGCGCGTGCGCCGGCGCCACCAGCACCAGATGGTCGAAGCCGCCCGACGCCGCGGCTTCGTTCACCTCGCGCGCGACCGAGGCGACGAAATCCTGCTTGGCCAACTGGTGCGGGTCATGCTTTGGCGCCACGGCGTGGCGGGTGGTGCCCACGCTCTCGTGGGTGCGCCCCGGCCGGTCGCTGCCCAGATCGTGGGAGCGTTCACCGGCGGTGCGCGAGGTGAGCTCCTTGAAGGTGTGCAAGCTGCGCGCGTGCGGATCGCGCGCGACGAGGCGGGCATGTTCGCCATCGGCGATCACCACCCACAGCCTGGAATACCGAACCATCGAACGCTCCCTGGCGATGTGTCGCCAGGGCAGCCTGCGCTGCCCGGCGCGGCGGGCGCATTGTCCTGCGTCAAGCCCATACCTGGTTATTCGGCAAAGCCCGCCAGCGCATCGACCGTGATGGCGGTCCGTTCGTAGGGCAGCATATGCCCGGCACCGGCGACGATGGTTTGCACCGCACCGGTCAGCCGCCGGGCGAACAGGTCGGCATAGGTCGCAGGCACCACCCGGTCGGCCGCGCCCCACAGCAGCAGGGTCGGGCAGACGATCCGGCGCAGCCGCTTGCGCAGCCCCTTGTCGGGGATCGGCCAGACGAATTTGGCGACCGCGGTGTTGGCCTGCGCCGTGGCGATCATGGCATCGCCGGCGGCCGGCTGGGTGTCGGGCACCAGATGCGCGTCGTCCCAGGCCGCCCGCGCGGCGGCGTCTTCCCACAGCGCGTCGCCCAGCAGGGGCCCCGGCAGCGCGAACAGATCCGCCACCGGGCGCTCCTCATCCCACAGCCCCATCGGCGCGATCAGCCCCAGCCGGGTGACCCGGCGGGGCACGTGCGCGGCGATCTCGGCGGCCACCATGCCGCCGAAGCCATGCCCCACCACCAGCGCGTCCGGCCGGTTGAGCGCCGCCAGCAGTTCGTCGTAGGCAAGTGCCAGATCATGGATGTCATCGAGCCCGTCCAGCTCGTCCAGATCGGCGAAGCCCGGCATCACCGGCGCGAACAGCTCGACCCGGCGCGACAGCGCATCCAGGAACGGATCATTGCCGTCCGCCCCGGTCAGCCCATGCAGCCAGACCACCGGCCGCCCGGCCCCGCCGCGCAGCACCTGCCAGTCCAGTCCCGCCGCCGGAACGATTTCACGCCGCAGCATGCTGGCCTCCAATTCCCGCCGGATACCAGCGATCTTCCCATTCGGCATAGCGGTTGCGCAGCCGTGGCGCGACATCGCGCGCGAAGCGGCCGATATTCTCGAACGCCTTGTCGCGCGGCATGTCGCCGAACTGCGGCAGCACCATCAGATGGCCGACCTTGAGCGTGTCGGCGAGATCGCCCAGCCGCTGCGCCACGGTGTCGGCGCTGCCCGCGACGATGTAGCCGCGCTCGATGAAATCCCCCCAGGTCAGTTGCGACAGATCGGCCCGCGAGCCGGCGCGCCGCACGATCCGCGCGATCTGTGATTTGATCCCCGCGCGCATCGTCGGCACCGAGGTATAGCCCGGCGGGCTCACCCAGCCGGCATAGGTGTGCAGGCAGCGCTGCCAGAAATACTGCACATGCGGCCAGTAGAGTCGTTCCGCCTCGGCATCGCTGTCGGCCACGCCGACGAACTGCAAAAAGCCGGCACGATACGGATTGGCATCGATGTTGCGCCGCGCGACGGTCTCCCAGAACCCGTCCATCACCTTGCGGGCTTCCAGATATCCGAAATAGCTGAGATTGGAGTAGAGGAAATCCTGATCGATGCAGTAGTCCCAGGTCTCCACCGACGCCCCGCCAGGCACCCAGATGGGCGGCCGCGGCTGCTGCATCGGCCGCGGCCAGCAATTGACGTAGCGAAGCTGCGTGTATTTGCCGTTGAAGCTGAACATGTCCGGCTCGGCCCAGGCGCGCAGGATCAGCTCCACCCCCTCGCGATATTTCTCGCGCAGGGTGGCCGGGTTCTCGCCATAGGCGAAGGCGGTGTCCTGCGGCGTGCCGACCGGAAACCCGCCGATCAGCCGGCCGTTGCTGATCACATCCAGCATGGCGAATTCCTCGGCCACGCGGATCGGCGGATTGTACAGCGCCACCGAATTGCCCAGCACCACCAGCGCGGCGCGGCTGGTGCGTCGCGCCAGCGCGGCGGCCATCAGATTGGGCGAGGGCATCAGCCCGTAGGCGTTGGAATGATGCTCATTGACGCAGATGCCATCAAAGCCGAGCCGCTCGGCCTCCTCCAGCAGATCGAGATAATCGTTGTAGGCGCGGTTGCCGACCTTCGGGTCGAACAGCCGCGACGGCACATCGACCCAGACCGAACGATGCTTGTCGCGAAAATCGTCCGGCAGTCCGGGATAGGACATCAGGTGAAAACAATGGAACTTCATGCTCCGCGCCCTCCCCGAGCGCTGGTTGTGCCGCGGGCCTTCAGCCCGTCAGATAGCGGCTGGTCAGATGATTCTGGAAATCGCCTGGGTCCAGTGTCTTGCCGGTGGCGGCAAGAAGCAAGTCGTTAAAGCCCAGCCGGCTGCCCTGCGCATGCACGCGCGGCCGCAGCCAGCCGGTGAGCACGCCAAGCTCGCCGCTCGCCAGCGCCGCGTCCAGCTCCGGCAGATCGGCCCGTGCCGCCGCCATCAGTTGCGCGGCCGCCATCGCGCCCAGCGTGTAGCTGGGGAAATAGCCAAAGGCGCCGTCATACCAATGGATGTCCTGCAAACACCCGCGCGCGTCATCGGGCGGCACGACGCCCAGCAGCGCGCGCATGCCCTCGTTCCACGCCCCCGGCAGGTCCGCCACCGCCAGATCGCCCGAGATGAGGCCCCGCTCCAGCTCGAAGCGCAGGATCACGTGCGCCGGATAGGTCATCTCGTCGGCATCGACGCGGATCAGCCCGCGCCCGACGCGGCGCCACAGCGCCGCCAGATTGTCCGGCGCGAACGCCACGTCCGCGCCGAAGCCGTCGGCCAGCCGTGGCGACAGCCAGGCCAGATAGGCGTCGGACCGGCACGCCTGCATCTCGATGATCAGTGACTGGCTCTCATGAATTCCCATCCCGGCGGCCTGGCCCACCGGCTGGCGCGCCCACGCCTCGGGCAGGCCGCGCTCGTACAGCCCGTGCCCGGTCTCATGCATCACCCCCATCAGCGCCTGGGCGAAATCGGCCTCGTCGTAGCGGGTGGTGATGCGCACATCAAAGCGGGTGCCGCCGCAGAACGGATGCACCGAGCGATCCAGCCGCGCATGGGCGTAATCAAGCCCGGACAGCTCCGACAATTGCCGGCACAGCGCCTCCTGGGCGGCGACCGCGAACGGCCCCGTCGCGCGCACCGGTGCCGGGCGCGCCGCCTGCAACGCCAGCGCGCGCGGCAGCGCATCGGCGAGAAACGCGGTGTATCGCGCGAAGATCGGCGCCACGTCGGCGCTGGCGATGCCGCGCTGATAGCCATCCATCAGCGCGTCATAGGGCGCAAGCCCGGTGCGCTCGGCGAGCGCGCGCGCGCCCTGCCCGGCCAGCGCCACCACCTGTTCGAGGTGCGGGCGCACCAGCGCGAAATCCGAGGTCGCGCGTGCCTGCCGCCAAACCTTCTCGCACGCCGCGTTGGCCCGCGCGGTGGCCTCCACCAGGGCGGCATCCATCGCGGTGGCGCGCGTGTGGTCGTGCCGCAGCAGCGCCAGATTGGCCTGGTCCCATGCCGAGCCAGGCGGTTCGGCCTCGGCGGCCTCCAGCCAGTCGCCGACCTCGGGCGCGGTGGCGAGCTCATGCATCAGCCCGCTCAGCACCGCGATCTGGTCGCCCCGGCTCGCCGCTCCGCCGGGCGGCATCATCGCCGAACTGTCCCAGCCCAGCATCGCCAGCGCCTCGCCGATCACCGCGATGCGCTCGGCGCGCGCGCACAGCCGCGCATAGGCGGAGCTTGACGGTGGTGTGTCGTTCATGCGCGCACCGCCCTGCGGATCCAGACGAAATAGACGCCGGCCAGGGACGCCGCGAGCGCGAACCAGGTGAGCGCGTAGTTGAGATGGTCGTTGGGTGGCCGCGGCAGATGCTCGGCCGGCACCGGATATTGCCCGTCCGTCGCGCTGCCCAGCGCCACCAGCACGAACGGCGCGACCTGGGCGAACCCCAGCGCCGCGCCGATCCGCCCGGGGTCCATGGTGTAGAAATGCAGATGCGCCACATCGTCGGCCGGGGCGAACCAGCCCGGCGCATCGCCGCGTCGCGCATAGCCCACGATGGTCGGCGGCGGCGGCGCGAGCGTGGTGGCGTCGTCGGGCGCCCAGCCGCGATCCACCAGGATCACGCTGCCGTCGGGGCGGGTCAGCGGCTGGATCAGCCGCGCGCCCATCCGCTCGCCGCGCGGGGTGTGCCGCACCTCGACCAGATAGCGCGCGGTCCGGGAGGGGTCGATGCGCCCGCTCACCGACAGGCGGGCGAATTGCGGCGCGGCATCGCTCAGCGGCTGCGCCGGGGCGGTCTCGGCGGCGGCGATCCGGTCCAGCAGCACGCGCTTGCCGGCCAGCCGCTCCAGTTGCCACACCCCCAGCCCGATCAGCAGGGCGAAAATGCTGGCGAAAAACAGGGTTGGGAAAAACACGGGTGGCCGGGGCAGCCGCGCGGTCATTGGTCGAGCCCGGTGGAGCGGAAACGGAATTGCTGCGCCACCAGCGCCGCCTTCAGCACCCGCAGCATCCAGATGGCGGCGGGAAAGGCGATCGCCGGCCACAGCAGCACATGCACCCACAAAGGCGGGTTGAAATGGAACTCCACCCAGAAGGCCAGCACCACCAGGATCGCGCCCAGCACCAGCATCACCGCGAAGGCGGCGCCATCGCCGGTGTCGCAGGCGCGCAGGTCCAGATCACAGACCGCGCAGCGGTCGCGCACGGTGAGCAGCCCCTCGAACAGGGCGCCGCGTCCGCAGCGCGGGCAGCGACCGCGCAGGGCGATCCCCGCGAGCCCGGTCGCGGCGGTGTTCACCTCACAGCGGCGGCGGACCCGCCCCCCACCAGTAGATCGCGACGAACAGGAACAGCCACACCACGTCGACGAAGTGCCAATACCAGGCCGCCGCCTCGAAGCCGAAATGCTTCTCCTGGGTGAAGCCGCCGCGCATCGCGCGGAACCAGCACACGGTCAGGAAGCAGGTGCCGACGATGACATGAAAGCCATGGAAGCCGGTGGCCAGGAAGAACACCGACGGATACACGCCGCCGGCGATGAACTTGAACGGCGCGTCCGAATATTCGATCGCCTGGCAGGTGGTGAAGCTCAGCCCGAGCAGGATGGTCAGCCCCAGGCCCCATTTCAGCGCCTTGAAGTCGCCGCTCAGCAGCCCGTGATGCGCCCAGGTGATGGTGGTGCCCGACAGCAGCAGGATCATGGTGTTGAGGAACGGCAGATGGAACGGGTCGAAGGTATGGACCCCCATCGGCGGCCACATCGCAACGGTGGCGCCGGAGACATGCTCGGGAAACAGGGCGAAATTGAAATAGGCCCAGAAGAACGCCGAGAAGAACATCACCTCCGAGGCGATGAACATGGTCATGCCGTAGCGCAGCCCCAGCCGCGTCACCGCGCTGTGCAGGCCCGGCGTGGCGCTCTCGCGCAGCACGTCGCGCCACCACAGGAACATCGTCGCCAGGATGCACACCGCCCCGATGATCAGCAGCGCATAGCCCTTGTCGTGCATCGCCAGCACGCCGCCGAACACGGTCAGACCGCCGGAGAAGGCGCCGAACAGCGGCCACGGGCTGGGATCGACCAGATGGTAGGGTTGCTTCAGTCCCGAGCTGCCGGGAACGGATACTGCGTGGCTGTCGGTGCTCATCTTTGCGCCCTGTTGGGGTTGGGTCGAAACGGAGGAAAAATGGATGAAGTGGTCAATGAGTTTGCCCCAGCTTCACCAGCGTCATCACGAAGAACAGCGCCGCGAGGCCGAGCAGCACCACCAGCATGGCGATGTTGCGCCCGCGCCGGCGGCGCAGGAAGGCGGCAGTCGGCTCCCTGGCGGGGGGGACGATGGGTGCCATCACCCCACCATCCGGTCGATCGCCAGCGCGCCGAACAGCAGGAACAGATAGAGCAGCGAATATTTGAACGTCGCGCGCGCCGGCGCGTCCCTGGTCAGGCTGCGCCCGGTCTGGTCCTGCGCGTCGCGCAGCACCCGCACGGCGTCGATCAGGAACCATCCGCCGAGCCCGGCCGCGCAGCCGCCATAGATCGCGCCGGTCTGTCCCAGCAGCCACGGCAGCAGCGACACCGCGACCAGGATGACGGTGTAGATCAGGATCTGCCAGCGCGTGTGCCGCCCGCCGCGCACCACCGGCAGCATCGGCACCCCGGCGCGGCGGTAGTCGTCATGCGCGTAGAGCGACAGCGACCAGAAATGCGGCGGCGTCCACAGGAAGATGATGGCGAACATCAGGATCGGCAGCACCGCGCTGCCCCCGGTCACCGCCGCCCAGCCGATCAGCGGCGGAAACGCGCCGGCGGCACCGCCGATGACGATGTTCTGCGGCGTGCGCCGCTTCAGCCACATGGTGTAGATGCCGACATAAAAAGCGATCGAGATCGCCAGCACCGCGGCCGCCGCGACATTGGTGGCCAGCCCCAGCACCAGCACCGAGGCCACCGCCAGCGTCACCCCGAAGGCCAGCGCCTCCTCCGGCGCGATGCGCCCGGCCGGGATCGAACGGTTGGCGGTGCGCCGCATCACCGCGTCGATGTCGCGGTCGAACCACATGTTCATCGCCCCGGCGGCACCCGCGCCGACCGCGATGCACAGCAGCGCGATGACCCCGAGCAGCGGGTGCAGATGCCCCGGCGCGATCCACAGGCCGATCGCGCCGGTATAGACCACCAGCATGATCACCCGCGGCTTGAGCAGCATCAGCCAGTCGCGCAGGCTGGCACCGTCGGCCGATGCGGCAGTCAGCGTGGCGACATCAGTTTGGCTCATGGGTGTTGACCGGCCCCGGCTCAGTGGATCTGCGGCAGTTCGGCGTAGGTATGGAACGGCGGCGGGCTGCTCAGGCTCCATTCCAGGGTCGTCGCGCCCTCACCCCAGTAATTGTCGGCCGCCACTTCCTTGGAGGTGAAGGTGCGATAGCAGACATACAGGAAGATCAGCACCGAGAAACCGCTGATATAGGCGCCCATCGAGGACACATGGTTCCACCCGGCGAACGCCTCGGGATAGTCCGGATAGCGGCGCGGCATGCCGGCCAGCCCGAGGAAATGCATCGGAAAGAAGGTCAGGTTCACGCCGATGAAGGTGACCCAGAAATGCACCTTGCCCCAGAACTCCGGATACTGGTGCCCCGACATCTTGCCGATCCAGTAGTAGAAACCGGCGAAGATCGAGAACACCGCGCCCAGGCTCAGCACGTAGTGGAAATGCGCGATCACGTAGTAGCTGTTGTGCAGGATCTGATCGAGCCCGGCATTGGACAGCACCACCCCGGTCACGCCGCCGACGGTGAACAAAAAGATGAACCCGATCGCCCACAGCATCGGCGTCGCCAGCTCGATCGAC
>DAHWBL010000377.1 GCA_027323595.1 Acetobacteraceae bacterium
TGGGCAGTGGCACGATCCAGGCGATGTCCGCCGTCGGGTTGGCGCTGGCTTCGGTTATCTCCAGCTACGCGCTGACGCATTTTACACCAGATACCGCCTGGCGGGTTTCGATTGCGTTCGGCGGCCTGCCCATTTTGCTGACTTTGTTCATCCGCACCAGCATGCCCGAATCGAAGCTGTGGACGGCGTTCAAGGAGCGCCAAAGGCTCGCAACACTGGCCGGCGAGAAAATTCTTCAGGTCAGCCCATTCAGCGGAACATTCCGCGTCTCCTCTGGGAAGTTCTTCACCGTCGGCGCGGTGATGGTTGGTGGTTTCATCATCTCCTACCAAAGTGCCACCGTGTTCATGCCGGTGCTGATGGGACGGGTTCTCGGCGCGGGGCCGGAGTCGATCCGCAACGCGGTGCTGGTATGGGCGGCGTTTGTCTTCGCCGCCAACGTGCTGGCCGGATATTTCGGTGATGTGGTCGGCCGCAAAAAGACGGTGACGGCTTCCGCGGTGATCACGATGGTCGGCTTCGCGGCGATTTTTCTCACCGGCAGAACCCACTACCCTGGTTCTTTCGCGAGTTGGCCATTGTTCTGGGCCTATGTGTTGTGGGGAATCGGCCAGGGCGGATCAGGGCAGTTCGGCCCGTGGCTCGCCGAGCTGTATCCGGTCGAGTTTCGTACCACCGCGACATCGACGATCTACACGGTCGGTCGCTGCATCGGCAGCACCGCGCCCTACGCCGTTCCTGCGCTGGCGGGCGTGTTTGGCAGCCTGCTGGATGCGATGATGCTGGGATTGGGTGGTGCTTTCGTGTCATTTTGTGTTGCCTTCCTGCTGCCCGAGACGGCTGGTCGTCGCTTCGCGGTCGTGGAAGATTGGCAGGCGGAGCCAAGGCCGGTTCGCACCGAGATGGTGCTCGACCTTAGCGGGGAGCATGGCGGTGAGCGATAACATCGACGAAGAAAGCTTCGCGGCGTTTCTCGACGGCATGCGGCGGTTTGTGCGTGAGCGCCTGGTTCCGGCCGAACAACAGGTGGAGGAGGAGGACGAGGTTCCGGATTCTATCGTCATGGAAATGATGAATCTCGGATTGTTTGGCATCGGCATTCCGCCGGAGTATGGCGGGCTCGGCCTCACCGTCGCGCAGGAGGCGCGGTTGAGCATTGTTCTGGGTGAGGCGTCCGCCGCGTTCCGGTTTGTTTTCATGCCGAATGTCGGGCTGGGCAGCCGCAGCATCCTGATCAGCGGCACCGACGCGCAAAAGCGCGCATATCTGCCGCGGCTTGCAACCGGCGCGTTGCGCGCGTGTTTTTGTTTGACCGAGCCGGGGTCTGGATCGGATGCGGCAAGCCTTCGCACCGCCGCGCGCAGGGATGGCGATTTCTATGTCATCAATGGCAGCAAGCGATTTATCTCCAATGCACCCCGCGCGGATATCTTTGTCGTCATGGCCAGGACCGATGCACAATCATCCTCTGGCGCGGGCATATCGGCGATCATTGTCGAGCGCGGCACGCCCGGGCTTCAGGTTGGGCCGGCGGAAAAAAAGCTGGGTCAACGCGGCGCGCCGATCGCGGATGTGACATTTGATGATGTTCGCGTGCCGGCGGAAAATTTGATCGGTGGGCGCGAGGGCCTTGGCTTTTCTACCGCGATGAAGGTGCTGGATGCGGGGCGCATCAGCGTGGCGGCCTCGGCGGTCGGCATGGCCAGACGCATCATCGACGAGGCATCGCGCTATGCCGTGCAGCGCACCCAGTTCGGGCAACCGATCGCGAAGTTCCAGCTTATTCAGGCGATGTTGGCGGATTCCGAAACCGAATATCTCGCCGGTCATGCCCTGACGTTGCAGGCGGCCGAGACGTTGAGCCGGGGTGGTGATGCGCGCAATCTCGCGGCGGCGGCGAAGTATTTTTGCTCCGAATCGGTGTCGCGCATCGCCGATCGGGCGGTGCAGATTCTTGGCGGCGCGGGATATATTTCCGGCCACCCGATCGAACGCTTCTATCGGGACTCACGGGTTTTGCGGATATACGAGGGTACCAGCCAAATCCTGCAACTGGTCATTGCCCGCACGATGCTGAAAGGATTCGAATGATGACGCGAACATCGTGGATGCTTGCAGCAGTTGCGATCTGTGCGGCGTGTGTCATGCCGGGCGCGCGCGCCGCCACGCCCGAAGCGGTCAGCATCGCGGTGTTCACGCCACCCTCGCTCGGATCGGTTCTCACCTCGGTCATCAAGCAGCAGAAGTTCGACCTGGCGAACGATGTGGATATCACTTTCGCGGCCCTGCCCCCCGACGCCTATTCAGTCGAGTTCAACAGCGGCCAGTTGGAGGTCGGTGGCAGCGCCTCGGTTCTCATGCAGGCGCTTGCCAGCACGCGTGGCGTGAAGACCACCTATCTTTTCAACCTGTTCGACTACTGGGGGGCGGTCGTCACCAATCGTGCCGACATCAAGACG
>DAHWBL010000405.1 GCA_027323595.1 Acetobacteraceae bacterium
CGGCACGCCGAGCGCGCGCAGCATCACCGCGGTATGGCCGTCCGCGGCGCCTTCGTCGGTGGCGACGCCGGCGAGCCGGGCGGGGTCGAGCAGGGCGGCGTCGGACGGGCGCAGCCACTCGGCGAGCAGGATCGAGCCCTCCGGCACGCCGGCGAAACTGCGGAACGGGGTGTGGGTGAGGTTGCGCACCAGCCGGCGGGCCACCTCGCGCACTTCTTCTGCTTGCCGCGCCGCGGCGGGTTCGGCTTGCCGCGCCGCGGTGGGGTCGGCGTGCCGCCCGGCGGGATCGGCGCCGTTGGCCAGCAGCGCGGCGGCGATGGCCTCGGCCTCGTCGGTGATCGCGGCCTCGGCGTTGAGCCCGGCCTCCATGCGCTTATGCGCGCCGCGCAGCAGCCGCCCCGGGCCCAGCATGCGCTGATAGGCCTGCATCAGCGGATCGAGCTCGGTGGCGATGTCGTCGGGCAGCGCCTCCAGCCGGCCGCGCAGCTTGGCGAGCTGCTTGCGCGAGGCGCGGACCGCCGCGTCGAGCCGGGCCAGCTCGGCGGCCAGCGCGTCGGCGCCGATGCGGTGGCGCGGCAGCTCGGGCAGGGCCTCGGTGGTGCCGAACAGCGGGCCGATGCCGATGCCCGGCGCCACCGCGATGCCGCGCAGCCGGCGCTCGGCCGGCGCGTCACGCGCCGCGCGTGCCCGGGTGGCGCGGTCAGTCGTTTTCATCGAAGCCGGCCTCGACCAGGCTGGCGAGCGTCTCCAGTGCCTGCGAGGCGTCCCAGCCATCGGCGCGCAGCTCGATCGAGGAGCCGCGCCCCGCGCCCAGCATCATCAGCCCCATGATCGAGCGGGCGGAGACTTCCTGGCCGTCCTTGAGCACGTCGACGTTGGCGCAGAAGCGCTCGGCGGTGGCGACGAACCGGGCCGCCGCGCGGGCATGCAGGCCACGGCGGTTGGTGATCGTCACGCTGCGGCTGAGGATCGGGTTGCCGCCGTTTTCGCTCATGATGCCCCCATCACCGTGCGCCGGTTCGGCAGTGTCGCGCGAACACCGGCGCCGTAACAAGTGCCACGCGCGGAAGCTTGTGCCGCGGTCAGCGGCAGCCCAGCAGCACCTGCGAGGCGGCGGCGATGTATTTGCGTCCGGCCATCTGCGCGCACTCCACGCATTCGGCCAAGGTTTTCGACGACCGCACCTTCGCCAGCTTGACCAGCATCGGCAGGTTCATGCCGGCGATCACCTCCACCCCCGGGCCGTTCATCATGGAGATGGCGAGGTTGGAGGGGGTGCCGCCGAACATGTCGGTCAGCAGGATCACGCCGTCGCCGGCATCGACATCGGCCATCGCCGCCTCGATGTCGGCGCGGCGGGCCTCCATGTCGTCATCGGCGCCGATGCACACCGCCGCGACATTGCGCTGCGGGCCGACGACATGCTCCATCGCGGCGCGCATTTCCTCGGCCAGGCGGCCATGGGTCACAAGCACGAGACCGATCATAGGGGGGGTGATTCCAGCTTCATGGCAAGGGGTGCGGCGCGGCGCTGTCGGGCAGCAGATGCAGCCTGGCAAGCTCGGTGTGGGCGATGGTGGTGCGCCATCCGGTCTGTCGCAAATGTGCTCCAACTCGTTCCGCGATGAACACCGAGCGATGTCGCCCGCCGGTGCAGCCGATCGCGATGGTCGCGTATTTCTTGCCCTCAAGCACGAAGCGCGGCAAGAGCAGATCGATCAGCGCCACCGCCAGGGCCTCGAAACGCGGGTAATCCGTATCGGCTTCGATATAGGCGCCCACCGACGCGTCGAGACCCGTCAATGGACGCAGGGCAGGGTCGTAATGCGGGTTGCGCAGGAAGCGCCCGTCCAGCACCACGTCCGCCTCCTGCGGCAGCCCGGACGGATAGGCGAAGGACAGCACCGACACCGTCAGCGCCGCCTGGCCCGAGCGGCCGGCCTCGCCGCCGAAATGCTGCTCGATCATCCGCCGCAGCGACGGCAGCGGCAGGGCGGAGGTGTCGATCATGAGGTCCGCGCTGGCCCGCAGCCGCGCGGTAATGCGTTGTTCCAGATCGATTCCCTCGCTCACCCGCCCGATCGGGGCCAGCGGATGGCGCCGGCGGCTTTCGGTGTAGCGGCGCAGCAGCGCCGGCGGGTCGGCCCAGGCATAGACCAGCTCGGGCCGCAGATCGGGGTTGGCGCGCAGCCGCTCCATCGCCTCCAGCACCGCCGCGTCGTCGAAGCCACGGGTGCGCGCGTCGATGCCCACGGCGATGTTGTCGTGGCTGCGGCTGACCATCTCCTCCAGCAGCGACAGCGGCGGATTGTCCACCGTCTCGTAGCCCAGATCCTCCAGGATGCGCAGGATCGACTGCTTGCCCGCGCCCGACAGGCCGGTCACCACCACCAGCCGCTGCAACCGGTCGGGCGGGGTGGTCATGGCGGGCGAGGTGGTGATGGAGGGCGGGGCGGTCATGGCGGGTTGCCGATCAGCGCGCCGGCGATGGTGCTGGCGCGGCCGGCCAGGCAATCGAGTGCCAGCGCCACCCGCCGGGGCGCGGACGCCGCCGCGGGGTCGATGGCGATGAGCGGCAGGCCGGTGGTGGCGTGAACATGCGGCGCGGGCAGCCGCTCCCCGGTGGCCAGCTCGACCGCCAGCACCAGGCGCGCGCGCGGCAGATGCGGGCGGCGCAATATGCCAAGCCCGCGCACCTCCAGCAGGCCGGCCAGCGATGGCGGCGGGCTGGCCCAGCCGTCGGCGATCGTCACGATGTCATCGGCCACCAGGCAAAACCCGATATCCAGCAGCCGCAGCACCAGGTCGGACTTGCCGGCGCCGGCGGGCCCGAGCAGGAGCACCGCCTCCGCCATCTCGTTCGCGCCGAATGCCGCGCAGCTTGCGTGAATCTGCATTGGGCCGGCAATCTGCTGCGTCGCCGCCCAAATGAGAAGCCTCGCGCGCCGGGCACGCGGGCGATTCGCGCCGGTAAGATGCGTCAATTTCGTATATCAGACAGGAGAGGCACGCATGCGCGTCGGAATCGCCGGGATCACCGGCCGGCTGGGCCAGTTGCTGGTGCAGGAGGCGCGCGCGGCCGGCGACCAGGTGGTGGGCGGCACCAGCCGCGCCGCGACCGGGCCGGGCGATGCCATCATCGCCGGCTTCTCCGACATCGCCCGCTTCTCTGACATCGCCAGCCTCGCCGCGATCTGCGACGTGGTGATCGATTTCACCCATGCCTCGCGCGCCGCGTTTCATGCGGCAGCACTCGCGCAGGCGGGCGTGCCGCTGGTGCTCGGCACCTCCGGCCTGTCGGCGGCCGACGAGGCGGCGGTGGCGGCGGCGGCGGCCGACATTCCCATCTGCTACGCGCCGAATTTCGCCCCCGGGGTCACCCTGGCGCTGGTGCTCGCCGAGCGCATGGCCGCCGCCCTGCCGGCCAGCCAGTACGACGCCGAGATTCTGGAGATGCATCACCGCCAGAAAGTGGACGCGCCATCGGGCACCGCGATCGGGCTGGGGCGCGCGGTCGCCGCCGGCCGCGGGGTGGATTTCGCCGCGATGATGGATAGCGGCCGCGATGGGCACACCGGCCCAAGAAAAACCGGCGCCATCGGCTTCGCCGCCCTGCGCGGTGGGCAGGTGGTGGGAGAGCACAGCCTGATCTTCGCCGGCGCATCCGAACATCTGGTGCTCACACACCGATCCTTCGATCGGCGCGTCTATGCCACCGGGGCGGTGCAGGCGGCCCACTGGCTGGTGGGACGGGCGCCGGGATTGTTCGACATGCGCGACGTTCTGGGCCTCGCGCCGACCCCGCCTTGACCATCCCGGCCGCTTCGGCCACACGTTTTGGCCACAACGCGAAGCGGTGAACGGGAGACCTCCATGCGCGACCAGGGCGAATATCTTTTCACGTCGGAATCGGTGTCCGAGGGCCATCCCGACAAGGTGGCGGACCGGCTGTCCGACACCGTGCTCGACACCTTCCTCGCGGCCGACCCCTATGCGCGCGTCGCCTGCGAAACCCTGGTCACCACCAACCGCGTGGTGCTCGCCGGCGAGGTCCGCGGGCCCGACAGCATCACCAAGGAAGAGCTGGCGCACAACGCGCGCATGGCGATCCGCGACATCGGCTACGACCAGTCCGGCTTCTCCTGGAAGACCGCCCAGATCGAGGTGCTGCTGCACGCGCAGAGCTCCGACATCGCCCAGGGCGTGGATGCCGGCGGCAACAAGGACGAGGGTGCCGGCGACCAGGGCATCATGTTCGGCTATGCCTGCCGCGAGACCGACGCGCTGATGCCCGCGCCGCTCTATTACTCGCACCTGATCCTGCGCCGGATCAGCGAGATGCGCCGCAACCACGACAAGCTGGTCGAGGGGTTGCAGCCGGACGCCAAAAGCCAGGTCACGCTGCGCTATGTGGACGGCAAGCCGGTCGGCGCCACCTCGGTCGTGGTCTCCACCCAGCATGACCTGCGCACCGCCGACGGCGCGGTGCTGAGCCAGGCGCGGATCAAGGAAATGCTGCGCCCGATCGTGCAGAGCAGCCTGCCGGACGGCTGGATGTGCCCCGATCACGAATTCTACGTGAACCCGACCGGGCAGTTCATCATCGGCGGCCCCGACGGCGATTGCGGGCTGACCGGGCGCAAGATCATCGTGGACACCTACGGCGGCGCGGCCCCGCACGGCGGCGGCGCGTTCTCGGGCAAGGACCCCACCAAGGTCGATCGCTCGGCCGCCTATGTGTGCCGCTATCTCGCCAAGAACGTCGTCGCCTCGGGCCTCGCGGATCGCTGCACGCTGCAGCTCAGCTACGCCATCGGCGTGTCGCAGCCGCTGTCGCTGTATGTCGATCTGCACGGCACCGGCCGCGATGTCGATCTGACCAGGCTGGAAAAGACCCTGCGCGAACTGGTCAATCTCACCCCGCGCGGCATCCGCGAGCATCTGCACCTCAA
The DNA here is from genome assembly GCA_027323595.1 of Acetobacteraceae bacterium. Lineage (GTDB taxonomy): Bacteria > Pseudomonadota > Alphaproteobacteria > Acetobacterales > Acetobacteraceae > CAIVDX01. The sequence continues at coordinate 4,953 of DAHWBL010000405.1, forward strand.
CCGCCCGATCTATGTGCCCACCTCCGCCTACGGCCATTTCGGCCGCACGCCGGACCCGGAGCTGGGCACCTTCACCTGGGAAAAGACCGACCTCGCCGACCAGCTCCGGTCGGCCTTCGGGCGCTGAACACGGCAAAGCCGGGGGCGGTCAAGCCGCCCCCAGGACTGAGCATGTCAAAACCGGGGGCGGTCAAACCGCCCCCGGACCGGCTGTACGGGCGCGCCAAGGGGCATAAATTGCGGCCCCGCCAGCAATGGCTGCTGGACACCATCCTGCCCCGCCTCGCCGTCGAGCGCGGCTTTGCCACCCCCACCCGCGAAACCTGGTTCGAGATCGGCTTCGGCGGCGGCGAACACGCCCAGGCGCTGGCCGCGGCCAACCCCGATGTCGGGCTGATCGCCTGCGAGGTGTTCGATAACGGCATCTGCTCGCTGCTTTCCCGACTGGTTCCTGAAGGCCACGACACCGCGCCGCTGCCCGCCAATCTGCGGCTATGGACCGACGACGCGCGCATCCTGCTGCGCGACATGCCCGACGCCAGCATCAACAAACTGTTCCTGATGTTCCCCGACCCGTGGCCCAAGGCCCGCCACGCCAAACGCCGCTTCGTCCACCCCCAGCAACTCGACCTGCTGGCCCGCGTGCTCGCCCCCGGCGGCGAATGGCGCATCGCCTCGGACGACCCGACCTACCAGGCCTGGGTGGCCGAGGTGCTGGCCGGCCAGAACCTGTTCACCGGCGCCGCCGTGACCGAACGCCCGGCCGGCTGGCCCGGCACACGCTACGAGGCCAAGGCGATCCGGGCCGGGCGGGTGCCGATGTATTGGTCGTTGATTCGTAGGGCTTGAGGGTAGGGCTTCTTTTTTGGAAAAAAGAAGCAAAAAACTTTTGTATGTTTGGGGCGGGGTGGTGGCGACGGCCTGAGTCCTCGCTGTCAGCATTCTCTTGCTATTCCGCTGCTTAATTTGCTCTTGTTCGGGCAAGGCAAAAAAACAAACGGGGGAATCTCCATGAGCGGCAAACAAGACGAGCGTCTTACCCGGCGCGACATGTTCGCGGCCGGCACTTCGCTTGCCGCGGGGGTGGCGGCGACGCGGATGCTCACCGGGGAGGCGGCGGCGGCCGAGGCGCGCTTCGCCCGCCAGCGCGCGGTCGACCCCGGCCATCGCATCCTGCTGCATGGCGGCACCATCATCAGCATGGACGACAAGGTTGGTGACCTGGCCAAAGGCGACGTGCTGATCGAGGGCAGCAGGATCGTCGCGGTCGGCCCCGAGCTGAAGGCCGGCGGGGCGGAGGTGATCGATGCGACCGACACGATCATCATGCCCGGGCTGATCGATTGCCATCGCCATGCCTGGGAAGGCCAGTTGCGCCGGATCAACCCCAACTCGCCCACGCTCGCCGACTACATGAACGCGACGCACCGCTCCTTTGCCGTGCATTACCGCCCGCAGGACCATTATGTCGGCAATCTGCTGACCGCGCTGGGCTGCATCGATGCAGGCGTCACCTGCATGATCGACAATTCGCACAATTCGCGCAGCGCCGCGCATTCCGACGCCGCGATCGAGGCGCTGATGGATTCCGGCATGCGCGCGGTGCACGCCTCCGGCCCCGCCGGCTTTGGCACCTGGGACCATCAATGGCCGCAGGACCTGGCACGGCTGCAACAGAAATATTTCACCTCGCCCGACCAGCTCGTGACCTTGCGGATGTTTTCGGGCGTGGATCGCGACAACTGGGCGCTCGCGCGCAAGCTCGGCCTGCGCATCACCACCGAATTCCAGGGACCCCAGCAGGCCGAACAGCTCGACGCGGTGGCCAAGGACGGGCTGGTGCGCGCCGACAACACCTTCAACCATTGCGGCGCGTTGCCCGAACGAACCTGGAAAATCCTCGCCGCCTCGGGGGCCAACATCGACGTGTGCCCGCGCTCGGACGCGCAATACGCGCTGGGCGAGGGGGTGTGCGCCTATCAGCACGCGCTCGATCACGGCATGCGTCCGGGCTTCAGCGTCGATAACGAAACTTCCTACAGCACCGACATGTTCATGGAGATGCGCGTCGCCTTCTTCATCCAACGCGCGATGGCGCAGAACCGCCGGGTGAACGGCGACCTCAATGCGCCGCCGCCGGTGACGGTGCGCGACGTGCTGCGCTGTGCGACGGTGAACGGCGCGGTCTGCGCCGGGCTTGCCGACCAGATCGGCGCCATCGCGCCTGGCCGGCAGGCCGATATCGTGATGATCCGCACCGACGCG
>DAHWBL010000435.1 GCA_027323595.1 Acetobacteraceae bacterium
CACCGTGCTCGCACGCGTCGATGACCAGCTTTACGCCAGCCAGGTGGCGATCGACCGCGCCGATCTGGCGGTCGCCGCCGCGCAGGTGAGCGTGTCGGAAAGCTCGCTCGACGCCGCGCAGCACAGCGTGATCAGCGACAATTACGACCTCACCCAGAAACAGCGTGACTACGCGCGCGCCGAGGCGCTGGTGAAAAGCAGCGCGATCTCGCGCCAGGACCGCGACCTCGCCTTCACCGCCGCCGGCCAGTCCGCCGCCACCCTCGCGCGCGACCAGGCGCTGCTCCAGGTGGCGCGCGACAACATCGTGCTCGCCCACGCCACGCGCGACGCCGACGAGGAGAAACTGAAGCTCGATCAGGTCACCCTGTCCTACACCACGCTGCGCGCCCCGTTCAGCGGCGTGATCTCGGTGCGCCAGGCCGAGCTTGGCGAGCTCGCCGGACCGGGCGTGGCCATCGTCACCCTCGACGATCTCGACCATATCTGGCTGCGCGCCTACGTCAACGAGCCTGATCGCGGCAAGATCCGCCTCGATGAGCCGGTGGACGTCACCACCGACAGCTACCCCGGCCACCGCTACCGCGGACGCATCAGCTTCATCTCCCCCGAAGCCGAATTCACCCCCAAAACCGTGGAAACCCACGCCGAGCGGGTGACGCTGGTGTACCGGATCCGCATCGACATCGCCAACCCGACGCACGAACTGCTGCCCGGAATGCCGGCCGACGCGAAAATATCGCTGCTGCCGGCAGGCAAATAGCCATGCCCCCCGACGCGGCGGTGATCGCGGCCGGGCTGCACCGCAGCTTCGGCCCGGTCGTGGCCGTGCGCGATGTCAGCTTTTCCGTCGCCGCGGGCGAAATCTTCGGCCTCGTCGGCCCCGACGGCGCCGGCAAGACCACCATCATGCGCATGCTCGCCGGCGTGCTCCGCCCCGACACCGGCGCGATCACCCTCGATGGCATCGACGTGCGCGCCGAGCCCGAACGCGCCAAGCCGCATCTGAGCTACATGCCCCAACGCTTCGGCCTCTATGAGGACATGACCGTCGCCGAGAACATCTTCTTCTACGCCACATTGTTCGGCGTGCCTGGCAGGCAGCGTCGCGAGCGTGGCGCGCAACTGCTCGCCGCCGCGGGTCTGGGCGGTTTCCAACATCGCCTCGCCGGACAGCTCTCCGGCGGCATGAAGCAGAAGCTCGGCCTGGTCTGCGCGCTGATCCACACCCCGCGCGTGCTGCTGCTCGACGAACCCACCACCGGGGTCGATCCGGTCTCGCGGCGTGACTTCTGGGCGATCCTGTATGGGCTGCGCGAAAGCGGCGTCACCATTCTGCTCTCCACCGCCTACATGGACGAGGCGGAACGCTGCTCGCGCCTCGCGCTGCTGCACCACGGACAGGTCCGCGCGCTGGACACACCCGCGCGGCTGAAGCAGGCGATGCCCGGCGCCCTGCTCGCCGTCGCCGGGCCCAACCCGCGTGGCCTGCGCGATGCGCTGGCGGGCGCGCCGGGGGTGCTCGGGCTGCTGCTGATGGGCGACCAGGTGCATGTGCGGGTGGACGACGCCGCGCGCCGCGCGCCCGAACTCGCCGCGCGGCTCACCGCCGCCGGCCACGCGCCCGACGCGCTGACGCGGATCGAGCCTGGCATCGAGGATGTCTTCGTCGCCCTGCTCGGCACCGGCGCGCCGTCATGACCGACGCACCCGCCGCGGTGGTGGCCGAGGGCCTCACCAAATCCTTCGGCGCCTTCACCGCGGTCGATCACCTCGATCTGTCCATCGCCGCCGGCGAGGTGGTCGGCTTCATCGGTCCCAACGGCGCCGGCAAATCCACCACCATCCGCATGCTGTGCGCGCTGCTGCGCCCGACCGCGGGGCGCGCGATGGTGGCCGGCTACGACGTCGTGCGGCAGGCCGAACAGGTGCGTGGGCATATCGGCTACATGTCGCAGAAATTCTCGCTCTACGGCGATCTCACCGTGGCCGAGAATCTGCGCTTCTTCGCCGGCATCTACCGGGTGCCGCGCGCGCTTTATGACCAGCGCCGCGAATTCGCGATCAGCATGGCCGGGCTGGAGGGGCGCGAGGATGCGCTGGTCCGCACCCTGGCCGGCGGCTGGAAGCAGCGGCTGGCCCTGGGCTGCGCCATCCTGCACCGCCCGCCGGTGCTGTTCCTCGACGAGCCGACCTCGGGCGTGGAGCCGCAGGCGCGCCGGCTGTTCTGGGAACTGATCCATCGCCTCGCGGCGGAAAACGTCACCATCCTGGTCTCCACCCACTACATGGAGGAAGCCGAATACTGCAACCGCATCGCCCTGATCGACCATGGCCGCCTGGTCGCGCTGGGCAGCCCCGGCGTGCTGCGCCACCATGAGCTTGGCGGCGTGCTGGTGAGCTTTGCCTGCACCCCGCTTGGCGCCGGCCGCGAGGCGCTGCGCGACGCGCCCGGCGTCGCCGAGGTCGCGATCTTCGGCGACGAGCTGCACGTGGTGCTGACCAAAGGCGGCCTCGCCGCCGCCGACCTGCCCGGCTTCCTCGCCGCACGCGGCATCACCGCCGGACCCGCCCGGCCGATCGAGGCGAGCCTTGAGGACGTGTTCGTCCGCCTCGTCGCCGGCCGCGCGACGAACCCGCCCTCCGGCGCGCACGGCCCCCCATGAACATCCGCCGCACCCTCGCCATCGCCTACAAGGAGGTGCTGCAGATCTGGCGCGACCCGCGCAGCCTGGCGATCGCGCTGCTGATGCCGCTGATGCAGATGGTGCTGCTCGGCTACGGCGTGAGCATGGACATCCGCCATGTGCCGCTGTGCGTGTTCGACCAGGAGAACAGCCAGTCGAGCCGGCTGGTGGTGGAACGCTTCGTCGCCTCGGGCTGGTTCGCGATCACCGGCACGCTCGACAATGACCGCGCGGTGCGCGCGGCGATGGATCGCGCCTCGTGCATCGGTGCCGCGGTGATCCCGGTCGATTTCTCCCGCCGGCTCGCGCGCACCCGCAGCGGCCCGGTGCAGATCCTGTTTGACGCCACCGACGCCAACACCACCAACATCGCGATCGGCTACGCGCAGGGCGTGGCAGCACTCGCCACCGCCGATCTGGATGCACGCTGGACCAGCAGCCACGGACAGCGCCGGTCCGGCGTGGGCGTGATCGATCTGCAACCGCGGGTATGGTTCAACGAGGGGCTGGAAAGCCGCTATTTCATCATCCCAGGCGTGGTCGCGGTCATCCTCGCGCTGGTCGGCGCGCAGCTCACCTCGCTCACCGTCTCGCGTGAGTGGGAACGCGGCACCATGGAGCAGCTCGTCTCCACCCCGGTGACCCCGCTGGAGGTGATGGCGGGCAAGCTGCTGCCATATTTCCTGATCGGCGTGTTCGACGCCGCCTTCTGCCTGCTGGCGGCGGTGTTTTGGTTCGGCGTGCCGTTCAACGGCGGGCTCGGCACGCTGCTGCTGACCACGGCGCTGTTCATCGTGGTGGTGCTGGCGATCGGCTACCTGATCTCGGTGCGGGTGCACAGCCAGCTCGGCGCCAGCCAGGTCGCGCTGCTGGTGACCATGCTGCCAACCACGCTGCTGTCGGGCTACACCTTCCCCATCGACCAGATGCCGGCGCCGATCCGCGCGATCTCGCTGCTGGTCTATCCACGCTATTTCGTCACCATCCTGCGCGACGTCTTTCTCAAGGGCAGCGGCATCACCGATCTGATCGCCCCGGTGCTCGGGCTCGTGGTCTATGCGGTGATCGTGCTGTGGCTCGCCGCCCGCGCCTTTCGCAAGCGGCTGGACTGAGCGATGTTCGAACGCATCCAGGTCATGCTGATGAAGGAGTTCCTGGAGCTCTGGCGCGATCCATGGGCGATGTTTCGCCTGGTGGTGCCGCTGCTGTTGCAGATGCTGGTGTTCGGCTACGCCGCCACCTTCACCGTGCACCAGGTGGCAACCGCCGTGCTGGACCTGGACAACACCCAGGCCAGCCGTGATCTGATCTCGCGCATCGCCGCCACCGGTCGCTTCGACATCGTGGATTTCGCCACCAGCCAGGACGCGATCACCCGCGACATCAACGCCGACCGCGCGGTGGTGGCGATCGTCATCCACGCCGAATTTTCCCAAAACCTCGCCAACGGACAGACCGCGCCGCTGCAGGTGATCGTCGATGGCACCAATTCCAACACCGCGCTGATCGCGCTCGGCTATGTCAATCAGATCGTCGCCCTGTATCAGGCCGATCAGACCACGCAGGCGTCCGCCGCACTCTCCTCGTCGCCGCCGCTGGTACAGGTGTCTCTCCAGGAGCGCCCATGGTTCAACGAAGGTCTGCAAGACACCTGGTTCTTCATCCCCGGCGTGATCGGCACCATCACCTTGTTGCAGGTCGTCAGCCTGACCGCCTTCGCGATCGTGCGCGAACGCGAGGTCGGCACCCTCGAACAGATCATGGTGAGCCCGATCCACCCGGCGGAATTCATCCTGGGCAAGACGGTGCCGTTCTTCCTGATCGGGCTCGCCGACGTGGCGCTGGTGAGTGCCTTCGGCGTGCTGTGGTTTCACGTGCCGTTCGTCGGCGATCCGCTGGTGATGCTGCTGGGCGCATCGCTGTTCCTGCTTGCAGCGCTCGGCATCGGCCTGCTGCTCTCGACCATGTCGCGCACCCAGCAACAGGCGTTCGCGCTCAATTTCTTCCTGGTCAGCCCGTTGACCATCCTGTCGGGCTTCGCCTTCCCGATCGCGGCGATGCCGGGGTGGATGCAATGGATCACCTACCTCAACCCGCTGCGCTATTTCCTGGTGGTGATCCGCGCGGTGTTCCTCAAGGGCGTCGGGCTCGCCGTGCTGTGGCCCGACCTTCTGGCGATGGCGCTCCTGGCCACCGCGCTGCTCGGCCTCAGCGTGCTGCGCTTCCATAAATCGCTGGACTGAGCGCGCTTCCGCGGCACGGTGGACCTCCGCGGGTGCCCGTCGGTGTCGCCGACAAAGGCTACAGCGTCATCATCAACGCCAGATTGATGAACGAACCGGTTCCCGAATGTCCCGGCAGCGGATGCAGTTGCAGCCCGCCCTGCACCGTCAGGTCGAACCCTTTGTCCATCATGTAGTGCCCGCCGATCCCAAGGCTCGACAAATCGATCGCGCGCGGGTTCACGACGTTGGGCAGCACATCAAAGATATGCGCATAATCCCAGAACACATCAGGCTGAAACGAATCCGTGAAGCCGACGCCTGGCACCCGCGACAACAGCGCGAACGCCGGCGCGCGCACCTCCTGGCCCATGATCACGCCCTCGGACGCGCCGATCACATAGCTCGGATAGCCGCGCACCGTGTCCATCCCGCCCACCGAAAGCTGTTCGCTGGGCAGCAGATTCGTGCTGGAAAGCTGTGCCGTCAGCCGCGACACCCAGGTAAACCCTTCCGGCAACCCGGTCTCGCGGCTGGCATCGAGCCGGCCATAGACATAGTCCGCGCGCGCATGCGCGATCCCGTCCTGGGTCACGCCTGGCTGATAGGCGGCATTGGTGTTGCCCCCGGTGAGCCCGCCCGGACTGAGCACGATGCGCGGGCTGATCGTGGTCACGCCATACCGGTCGGGAATGGTCACCGAATAGATGATCGGAAACTGATCGATCTCGGGGTTGGAGGCATAGATCGAGCTGCCACCAAAGGCGATGTTGTTGTCGGAGGTCTTGTAGTCATAGCCGAAACTGATCTGCTGCACCGCGGTTCCAGCCGTGGGCAGACGCAGATCGTACCGGATGCTCGCCTCGCCGCTGTGGCCGATATTGGCGAACGCCGCCGGCAGATTTGGCGCCACCCGCTCATAATCGCCAAAAATCCGGATCGCGTCGTGCGAGGACAGCGGAATGGTCCAGCTGATGGCGTGCGCCACAAACCGCGGCCCGCCGGTGGGTCCAGGAAACACGTGCGTCGTGTTGAAGAAATCGTCGCTGCCGGTGAACTGATAGCCCAGCAGAATGCCTTGGCCGAACATGTCGCCGGCCAGCAGCCCGAACTTCCAATGATCGAACCCGGTCAGCGCGTTGCCGCTGTTGTCATAGCCCACCGACACATCCAGCGGCAGCCGGTCATGCACCACGAGGTTGAGATCGGTGGTGCCGTCCGCACTGCCCGGCGAGGCCAGCATATCGACCTGGCGAAACGGATTTTCGTTGAGCCAGCCAAGATCGGCGGTGACCGCGTTGAGATCGATCCGGTCGCCCGGCGCCACCCGCACGCCGTCGCGGATCTGCGCGGACGAGAAATACTCGTTGCCGCGCACATCGATCCGGTCGAGCCGATATTCCTGCACCACGAACTGCACGCTGCCAGCCGCGACATCCTGCGGCGGCAGCACCACGTTCACGAACGGATAGCCCTCGGTGCGATACAGCGCGATGATCCGCGCCTCGATCGCGCGCAGCGTCGCAAGGCTCGCCGGCTGGTCGAGATATTGCGCAAGAACGCTGGCAAGCTCGGGCCCGAACGAAACCCCTTCGCTGCTGACGCCGGTGGCGGTGACCCCGGATGCAACCACATCGGACGCCGCGCCGAGCAGCCGGATGCCGCGCAGCTTTTGCACCACCACGCGCTCGCTGCCGCCGCTGGGCAGCGGTGCGGCCGGGACCTCGATCCGCGGCGGCGCGGAGGGCTCGGGCGCGGGCGGAGCGACGTTGCGATAGTTCTGCGCCGCGGCCGGGCTGGCGAACAGCACCACCGCGAGGATGGTTGCGCGTTGGCGTTTCATGGTGCGCCGCCTCCGGTGGTGGAAATGCTCGTTCCCACGGGCGGCGTCACCTCGGGCGGGGTGGCGTGATAGGGCGTCAGCCCGACGACAAACGGCCGCCCGGTGCCGCCCACCGGCTTCACCTGTGCGACCACACCCGCCACCACCGCCGGCGGATGCTGAACCGGCGCGAACCGCGTTGCCCCACTTCCGGCGATCACCGTGGGCAACGGCACGGCCGGCGCCTTGATGCCCGGCTTCGGCTTGGTTTTCGACGAGGTCGTGATGGCGGTACCGGTCAGACCCGAACTTGCTCCGCCAGCGCCGCCACCAGTGTTCGCGCCGTTGCTGCCAGCGCCCCCGGTGACGTTCGAGTTGGATGTGGAGGACCCGCCGCCAGACCCGCCGCCAGACCCGCCACCGGACCCGCCACCGGACTTGCCGCCGGACTTGCCGCCCGAACTCCCGCCGCCCCCGTTCGGATATGTCACCAGCGTGCCGTCATAGTTGGCGAGCGTGATGTAATCCTGCGAGCCGCCGAAATTGTTCATGCCGCCGTTCGGATCGTTATAGCCGGTGAGCGGCGTCACCTGGGCCGAGCCGCCACCCCCCGTCGCGCCGCCGGCAGCCGCACCCACGACGGCACCAACGCCCCCCCCCACCGACGAACCGGCAGCCGTGGTGGAACCGCCGACGGCTGCGCCCAAGGCACCACCAACGATCCCACCCGCCCCCGAACCGGTCGTGGCGGAGTTGCCGGCGGCCGCGCCCAAGACACCGCCAACGGCACCGCCCGCCCCCGAATCCGCGCTCGTGGTGGAACCGCCGGCCGCCGCGCCCACGACGCCGCCAATGCCCCCACCCACCGACGACCCCGCGGCGGTGGCCTCGGCGACGGCCGCTCCCAGCGCCGCCCCGATGTTGGACAGCGCATTGCCCAGACCAGTGCCGGTGCTGTCGCCGAACATCAGATCGGACTGGCTGATCGTGTCCGGCGTAATCCCGGAATCGCCGTAGATGTTGGGGCCGATGACAGG
>DAHWBL010000438.1 GCA_027323595.1 Acetobacteraceae bacterium
GGCGGCCACCGGCTGGATGGTGCCGGTCTCGTTGTTGGCGAGCATCAGGCAGACCAGCGCCGGCGGGCCGGCGAGCGCGCGTTCGAGCATGCCAAGGTCGATCACGCCGCGCGCATCGACGCCGATGACCCCGGCAAGCGGGCCGGCGGCGGCGCGCACCGCGTCATGCTCGGTGGCGCCGATCAGCAGCCGGCGGCCCGCGCCCAGGCCATGGACGGCGAGCGCGTTCGCCTCGGTGCCGCCGGAGGTGAAGACGAGGCCGGCGGCGGGCGCGCCGAAGCGGGCGGCGATGCGGTCGCGCGCATCGTCCAGAATCCGTCGCGCCGCCCGGCCGGCCTGGTGGATGGAAGCCGGGTTGCCGCCGGTGCGGGCGGCCGCGTCCGCCGCCGCGAGCGCCGCGGGGCGGGGCGGCTCGGAGGCGTTGGCGTCCAGATACAGGGTCATGGCAGCTCGGCCGGGAGGGCTGGCGCCAGCGGGTCGGGCGCCAGCGCCCGCCCCTCCACCCTGCCCGCGACCACGTCGGCGAGGGTGACGCCGGCGCAGAACAGTTCGATCTGGCGATCGAGTTCCGCCCACAGATCATGGGTCTGGCAGGGGCCGGCGTCGCAGCCGGGATGTTGCAGGCAGCCGATGCCATCGACGCAGCGTGTGGCGCGCAGTTTTTCATCGGCGGCGGACAGGATGGCGCCGATGCTGATCTGCGCGGCCGGGCGGGCGAGGCGGTAGCCGCCGCCGGGGCCGCGCGCGGCGGTGACCAGCCCGGCGCGGCGCAGCGGGGCGAATAATTGTTCGAGATAGGCGAGGCTGAGCGCCTGGGCGGCGGCGATCTCGCCCAGCGGCACGGCGCGGCACGCTCCGCCGCCGGGGCAGCAGCCGGCGATATGGACCATCGCCATCACCGCATAGCGCCCACGGGTGGAGAGCTGCACGTGCTACCTCTCGCCGGCGGTCTGGCGCAGCACCCGGCCGACCCGCTCCTCCAGGCCGGCCAGCTCGGCGCGCAGATCGCCGATCTCGGCCAGCAGCGGATCGACCAGCGCCTCGCAGGGGGTGCCGTAGGCCTCGAACACCGGCTCGGGGCTGCCGCCGCGCTGGCCACGATCGACCGGGCGGGCCGGGATGCCGACCACGGTGGCGCCGGCGGCGACCGGCTGGGTCACCACCGCATTGGCGCCGACGCGCGCGCCGTCACCGATCATGATCGCGCCCAGAACCTTGGCGCCGGCGCCCACGATCACGCCGTTGCCCAGGGTCGGGTGGCGCTTGCCGTGACCGAGGCTGGTGCCGCCCAGGGTCACCTGGTGATACAGGGTGACGTCGTCGCCGATCTCAGCGGTCTCGCCGATCACCACGCCCATGCCGTGGTCGATCACCAGCCGCCGGCCCAGGATGGCGGCCGGGTGGATCTCGATGCCGGTCAGAAAGCGCGACAGATGCGCCACCATCCGCGCCGGCAGCTTCAGCCCGGCGAGCCATAATTTATGCGACAGCCGGTGCCAGAGCTGGGCGTGCAGGCCCGGATAGACCAGCAGCACCTCCAGCCGGGAGCGGGCAGCGGGATCACGTTCGCGGTAGGCGCGAAGGGTCTCGCGCAAAAACATGAAGGCCATGCGTCAATTCCATTATGATTAGCCCATCGAGGTGATTATATAGAGCAGGCGGGTCCGTGAACCACCCATTGATTGGATTCGTCAGCCAAGACAGCAGGCAGCGCGCGGCAGGTTTCGTGCCGCAAGCCCTTTCTGTTGCCTTCGTGCTGGCGAAACAGGGTGGAAGCGGGCCGGGCCGGGTCTGATCGGTGCCGCATGTCCGGGATTTCACGGGCAGGCCGGCGGGCCAGGTTTTATATGGATGCGCAACCAAGCCGGCGCTCCCGGCGCGGGACTTCGCGGGGCCGACCACCCTGGCGGGCAGATCGCCCGGCGGAGCGGTCGCAGCGAACGGACGGTCGGGACGAGAACAGCGCCGGGACGACAGCGCCGGGACAACATCGCCGGGACGACATCACCGGGAGGGACATCGCGAGAAGGAGTTTCGCGGGGCATACAGGGTCGGCCCGGTTTGGGGCCTTGGTTTGGCAGTTCGCGCGCAGTCCGTACGTCATGTCGGTTCTGGGCCGGACCTTAAACAAGAACGGAAATTCAGCACATCATGCCTGAGGTGATGTTCGCCGGCCCTGACGGGCGGCTTGAAGGTCGATACCATCATTCAAAGAAGGCCGGCGCCCCGCTGGCACTGGTCCTGCACCCGCATCCGATGCACGGCGGGACCATGAACAACCGCATCACCTACACGATGTACCAGACGTTCCAGAAAATGGGCTTCTCGGTGATGCGCTTCAATTTCCGCGGGGTCGGGCGCAGCCAGGGCCGCTATGACGGCGGCTTCGGCGAGATCAACGACGCCGCCGCGGCGCTGGACTGGATGCAGATGGTCAACCCGAACTCCGGCGGGCTGTGGATCGCCGGCTATTCGTTCGGCGCCTTCGTGGGCATGCAACTGCTGATGCGCCGGCCGGAAATCTCCGGCTGGGTCTCCATCGCGCCGCCGGCCGCGCATTATGATTTCGGCTTCCTCGCCCCCTGCCCCTGCGGCGGGCTGATGATGCATGGCGAGCTGGACGACATGGTGCCCGAGCCCTCGGTGCGCAAACTGGTGGACAAGCTCAACACCCAGAAGGGCGTCACCGTCGATTACCGCGTGCTGGCGGATGCCGACCATATCTTCGCCAACCATGTCGAGACCATCGCCGACGCGGTCGAGGACCATGTCGGCACCAAGATGGCCGCCCGCCAGATGGCGCTCGCCGCCGACTGAACCACCACCCGACCACCGCCGACACAAGGGCCGGTCCGCACGCGCGGGCCGGCCCTTTTCGTTGGCCCGCGCCGCCGCCGCGCCGATTTGTGCTGGACAAGGCGGCAATGCCCCTGCGATCATGCGAACAATAATCAGTATACGGAGGAAGTGCCCGTGCAATTCGGTATCCAGTTTTTCCCCGATGTCGGGCCGACGGAAAAATCCGCGCAGGATTATTTCCGCGACGCGCTGACCATCGCCGAGGAGGCCGACCGGCTCGGCTATGTGCATGTCCGCACGGTGGAGCATTATTTCACCCCCTATGGCGGCTACAGCCCGAACCCGCTGATCTTCCTGACCGCCATCGCCATGCGCACAAGGCGCGCGCGGATCATCACCGGGGCGCTGCTGCCGGTGTTCAACAACCCGCTGAAGCTCGCCGGCGAGATCGGCATGGTGGACGCGATCTCCGGCGGGCGGCTGGATGTCGGCTTCGCCCGCGCCTTTCTGCCGCACGAATTCCACCGCTTCGGCATTTCGCCGGATGAAAGCATCGCGCGCTACCGCGAGGGGCTGGAGCAGATCGAGCGGTTGCTGACCGAGGAAAATGTCAGCTCGCAGGGGCAGTTCCATTCCTTCCCGCCGACCACCTCGCTGCCGCGCCCGACCCAGCAGCCGCGGCCGAAATTCTTCGTCGCCTCGATCGCCTCGCCCGACAGCTTCGCCTTCGCCGGCACCAAGGGCTATTCGGTGATGGCGATCCCGCTGACCGGGGCGAAGATGAAGGAGCTGATCGCGGTCTATCGCCAGGCCTGGAAGGAGGCCGGCCATCCGGGACAGGGCGAGGTGCTGGTGGCCTATCACATGGTCTGCCACGAGGACGGCGCCACCGCGCGGGCGATCGCGCGGGATCGGTTGCAGGCCTATCTGGACAGCCTCGTCGCCGCTGCCTCGGGCTGGGTCGAGGGGGTCAGCTCGAAGGATTATCCGGGCTATGACAAGGTGATCGCCGGGCTCAAGACCACCACCATGGACAGCCTGATCGCCAGCAACGCCGCCTGGATCGGCTCGCCCGCCGAAGTGCGTGACGGCATCGCGCGCGCCCAGCAGGACAGCGGCGGGTTCGAGCTGGCATCGTTGCAGGTGAATTTCCACACCATGCAGCTGGACCACGCGCTCGCCTCGATCCGGCTGTTCGCCGACAAGGTGATGCCGCATTTCGCCGACCCCTCGGCGCGCGCGGTGGCCTGAGGCCTGGCCAGGCGCGTCGCGGGGAGCAGGTATCATCCCGCAGCGCCCTCGGTCAGTAGCTGTTGGTGCGGGTCGTCGTGGTGCGCGTGCCCATGGCGGGCGGCGCCATCGGATCGGCCGGCACCGCGTCACGGGTGGTGGTCGTGGTGTGCTCGGTGGTGGTCACCCGGTCGGGGCCGCCGCATGCGGCGAGCACCGCGATCGGCCCGAACAGCCCCGCGCAGAGCGCCAGCCGGTGCAGCCTGTGGTTTGAGATCATCGTCAAACTCCTGATGTCGTCGTTCAGCGTGATTCGGTGGTGGTGCTGGTGGTGCTGGTGGTGGAGGTCGGCATCGGCGGGTTGATGGTGGTGGTGGTGCTGCGCTGTTGCGTGGCACCCATGCCGTCGCGATACACCGTCGATTTCGAATCGACCCGGTTGCCATAGGCATCCGTCCCGGAGCTTTCATGCACCGTGCTCAGCGTCTGGGGTGGCACGGTCGGGCTGGTGGTGGTGGTCTGGACGGTGGTTTGCGCGACGGCCGCGCTGCTGATCAGCGTGAGGGCCGCGACATAGGCGCGGAAAGCGGTTTTCATGGTGTTCTCCGTGCAGATCACCGCAAACGCCCGCGCCACGGGAAGCAGCGTCATGGGCGGCGGTGGGTAAACATCCTTCGGCGCAATGCAGCCGGCGCGGCAGAATCGGAATGTACTTATCGCGGAGTCGCGGGCTGGCGGCGTTGCTGTACACTGGCCGCCAACGAATCCGGGGGCGGCATGGCGGGCGGCGACGATTTCCAGACCGGACGGGCGACGCCCACGCTGGGCCAGCTCAGCGCCAGCATCGCGCGCATCGGCGCCACCTCGATCGGCGGCGGGCTGACCAGTTGGATGATGCGCGAATTCGTGCAGGAGCGGCGTTGGCTCTCCAGCGAGGAGTTCCTGTCCGGCCTCGCGGTCGCGCAGGCGCTGCCGGGGGTGAACGTGGTCAATCTGTCGATCTGGATCGGCTGGCGGCTGCATGGCGCGGCGGGCGCGGCGGCGGCGGCGGCGGCGATCATTCTGCCCGGACTGGGGTTGATCGGCGCGCTGGCGGCGGGGTTTTCGCTGCTCGGCGCGTTGCCGGCGACGCACAGGTTTCTGGCCGGCGCGGTGGCGGTGGCGATCGGGCTGTCGCTGGCGATGGGGGTGCAGGCGGCCAGGCCGGTGGCGCGCCAACCGGTGCCGGCGGGGCTGATGGTGCTGTGCTTCATCCTCGCCGGGCCGCTGCGGCTGCCGGCGCTGCCGATCATCGTCGGGCTTGGCCTCGCCGGAATCGGCTGGCAATTCTGGATCGGGCGCGACAAGGGCGGACGACATGCGTGACAGCCCGCTGCTGGCATTGCTGCTGCTGTTCGCGCCGCTGTCGCTGCTGTCGGTCGGCGGCGGGCAGAGCGTGGTCGCCGAGATGCAGCGCCAGGTGGTCGATCTGCATGGCTGGATGTCGAACGCCGGCTTCATGACCGACTATGCCATCGCGCGCATGGCACCCGGCCCCGGCAGCCTGGTGGTCGCGCTGATCGGCTGGCAGGTCGCGGGGCTCGCCGGCGCGCTGGTCGCCACCGCGGCGATGTTCATCCCCAGCGCGCTGCTGGTCTGCGCGATGGCGCATCTGTGGGCGCGCCATCGTGGGGCGCGCTGGCAACGCGCGGTGGAGCGTGGGCTGATGCCGGTCGCGGCGGGGATGATCCTGGCCACCACCTACGCGCTGATGCGCGGCGCGGAGGGCGGCTGGCTGCATTGGCTGGTGACGCCGCTCGTCGGCCTTGCGGTGCTGTCGCGCGCGCGGTTGCCGCCGCTGGTGATGGTTGGCATCGGCGGCGGTGCCTTCATGCTGCTTGCGCCGTGAGCGATGTCGGCTAAAACCGGGAGAAGCCAAGAAGCAACAGGAGGAACGATCATCACGGTCGCCGCATTCGAGCATTCACCGATCGCCCCGCCGCGCCGAAGGAGCCAGCCATGACCGGCATGTATGACCGCCAGCCGCCGCCCACCGGACACAACCACCCGCCGCACGACCACAGCCACGACTATCCCGAGGAATTGCAGGAGCGGTGGGAACGCTGGGCGAAAAAACGCACCTTCGTGCGCGCGCTCGAAGGCACCTATTCGCATCTGTATCAGCAACTGCTCGATGAGCCGCGTGTGTATTCCTCGAAGGATGTGCCGTGGAAAGGCGGACCGGGCCTTTATGGAAAGCACATCGTCAGCCCGCAGGCCGCCGCGGTCACGCAATCCATCGAGACCCATATCGAGGTCTATGCGCCCGGCGCGTTCGGCCAGAAGCACGGCCATCTGAACAGCGCGGTGTTCTATGTGTTGAAGGGGCGTGGCCACGACATCCATGACGGCCGGCGCATCGAGTGGCAGGCGGGCGACATCATGATCGTGGAAAACGGCTGTGTGCATCAGCATTTCAACGATGATCCGACCGAGGAGGCGATCCTGCTGGTGTTCAAGGCCAAGCCGCTGTTCCTGTTCATGCACCTGTTGTTCCAGAAAATCGTGTCGTTTCCGCCGAAAACCGGAAATGAAGGATTCATTCCGCCGACCGATCTGTAGGAGAGCCGCGATGAGCGCACCGCTCGAAAAGGATGTCGCCCATGTCGGCGAAAATTTCTGTGACTTCCGCGCCCAGGACATCGCCGCCTCCAGGGCGTTTCGCGAGGCCTATGCCGGGCGCACCAACGTGGTCGCCGCACGTGACCAGCCGTTCGAGAACTCTCCAGACGGGCTCATCAAGCATCTGGTGCACCACAAGCTGAACACGCGCGAGTGCTGCATCGAGGCCTATATGCAGTTCATCGCCCCGGGCAGCCGCTCGGGCAAGCATCGGCACATGTGGGAGGAAATCCTCTTTGTCGCCGAGGGCGAGGGCTATGACCTGCACTGGGACCTGAAATTCGACTGCATCGACGAATTCGAATGGACCTGGCAGGACGAACCCAAGCGCAGCGAATGGACGCGCGGCGACTTCATCTATGTGCCGCCGTTCACCACGCACCAGCATTTCTGCACCGGGCCGGGCGAGGCGCGCCTGATCGTGATCAGCAACAGGATTGTGAAAGACATGGGATTTGACTGGATCGACCAGGTGGAAAACGCACCCGCCGCGGAGGGGCGCTGAGATGGCCCGGCTGCCGCCGCTCGAACGCGAGCAGATGACCGAGGACCAGGCGCGCGTCGCCGCCGAGATTCTGGCCACGCGCGGCATCGCCGGCGGCCCGTTCGCGGTCTGGCTGCGCAGCCCCGAACTCGCCGACCGCGCGCAGAAATTCGGCGCCTTCACCCGCTATCATACCAGTTTGGAAAAGCGGATTTCCGAACTGGTCATTCTGATCACCGCGCGGCTATGGACCGCGCAGTTCGAATGGGCGGTGCATGCGGACGAGGCCCGCCGCGCCGGACTGGATGAGGAGCTGATCCGCGACATCCGCGAGGGGCGGCGGCCAAAGCTGCGCCCCGACGAGGCGGTGATCCATGATTTCATCCACGAGCTGTACGCCACCCGCGCGATGAGCCAGCCCACCTACGAACGTGCCCGCGCGCAGTTCGGCGAGACCGGCGTGGTGGAGCTGGTCGCGATCATCGGATACTACGCCTTCATCTCCATGACGCTGAACGTGTTCGACTGCGACACACCCGACGGCAGCCGCCCGCTCGCGCCGCTGTCCGTTTGATCGGCAAGGAAACTCTTATGGTGCGACATCAGACTCTGCAAACACTTCTGGCCGCCGGCGCGGACGCCGCTGCCGCGATCGGCGCGCCGGACCGCGCGCCGCTCAGCCACGGCGGATTGCGAACGCTTGCCGCGCGGACCGTCGAACAATTGAATGGCGTGGGCATCGGCCGGGGCGATCGGGTGGCGATCGTTCTGCCAAACGGCCCGGAGATGGCCAGCGCCTTCATCGCCATCGCCGCCGGCGCCACCACCGCCCCGCTCAACCCTGCCTACAAAGCCGAGGAATTCGATTTTTATCTCGGCGATCTGGGCGCGCGCGCGCTGGTGGTGGCCCAGGGCTGGGACACGCCAGCGCGCGCCGTGGCCGTGGCGCGCGGTGTGCCGATCATCGAGCTGGTGACAGGAGAGATCGCTGGCGACTTCACCTTGCGCCCCGACGCCGCCCTCGTCGGATCAGCCGCCCTGCCCGGCTGGGCCGAGGCGGACGATGTGGCATTGGTGCTGCACACCTCGGGCACCACCTCGCGGCCGAAAATCGTGCCGCTGCGGCAGCGCAACATCTGCGCCTCGGCAGCCCACATCGGCGCGAGCCTGGCGCTGACACCAGATGACGTGTGCCTCAACATCATGCCGCTGTTTCACATCCACGGGCTGATCGCCGCGGTGCTTTCCTCGCTCGCCGCGGGTGCATCGGTGGTGTGCACGCCTGGCTTCAATGCGTTCCGCCATTTCACCTGGTTCGCCCAGGTTCGCCCGACCTGGATCACCGCTGTGCCCACCATGCACCAGACCATCCTGGGGCTCGCCGAACGCAACCGCGACACCATCGCCGCCGGCCGGCTGCGGCTGCTGCGCTCCTCGTCGGCCTCGCTGCCGCCGCAGGTGATGACCGCACTTGAAGAAAGCTTTGGTGTACCCGTCATTGAAGCCTACGGCATGACCGAGGCCGCGCATCAAATGGCCTGCAACCCACTGCCGCCGCGTGCGCGCCATCCCGGCTCGGTCGGCATCGCCGCGGGTCCGGACATCGCGATCATGCGGGCCGACGGCAGCCTGTGCGCCACCGATGAGCTTGGCGAGGTGGTCATTGCCGGCCCCAACGTCACTGATGGCTACGAGAACAATGCAAAAGCCAACGCGGAAGCATTCACCAATGGCTGGTTCCGCACCGGCGACCAGGGCTACCTCGATGCCGATGGCTATCTGCGACTCACCGGGAGGCTGAAGGAACTGATCAATCGCGGCGGCGAGAAGGTGAGTCCGCTGGAGGTCGATACGGTGCTGATGGACCATCCCGCGGTTGCCCAGGTGGTCACCTTCGCGATGCCGCACCAAAGCCTTGGCGAGGAGGTTGCCGCCGCGGTGGTTCTGCGGCCCGGAGAAAGCGTCACCGAACCCGCGCTACGCGAGTTCGCCGCCACCCGCATCGCCGCCTTCAAGGTGCCGCGCAAAATCGTCTTTCTCGACGAGATTCCCAAAGGTGCCACAGGCAAGCTGCAACGGATCGGACTGGCCGAGAAGCTGGGGCTGGGCTGATGCGGGTTGCGATCTTTGGTGCCGGGGCGATCGGCGGCATGCTGGCGGTGAAGCTCGCGCAGGCCGGCGCCGATGTCACCTGCATCGCGCGCGGCCCGCACCTGGCGGCGATGCAAAGCCAGGGCCTGACATTGAAAGACCCGACCGGCAGCGTCACCGTGAAGGTGCGCTGCGTGGCCGACACCGCGCAGGCGGGCGAACAGGATGTCGTCATCGTGGCGGTGAAGGCGAACGGACTGCCCGCCGCCGCACCGGCGATCGCGGCGATGATGGGCGCCGACACCAGCCTGCTCACCGCGATCAACGGTGTGCCGTACTGGTATTTTCACGGCCTCACCGGTCCATGGGCCAACCAGCACATCGATTCTGTTGATCCAGGCGGGAAATTATTGAACATTCTGCCACCGCAACAGGTGATCGGCTGCGTGGTCTACCCGGCCGCGGAGGTGATAGCACCCGGGGTGATCGAACACACCTATGGCGACCGCTTCAGTCTGGGCGAGCCGGACGGCAGCCGCAGCGCGCGCATCGAGGCACTCTCGCGGCTGTTCATCGCTGCGGGTCTGAAGGCGCCGATCCGGCCGCGCATCCGCGACGAGATATGGGTCAAACTATGGGGCAATCTCGCCTTCAACCCCATCTCCGCGCTGACCGGCGCCACACTCGACCGTATCACCGGGCGGGAAGATCTGCGCGCCTTGTGCCGCCAGATGATGCAGGAAGCACAGAGCGTCGCGGAATCACTTGGCGTGCGTTTCGCCATCGCGCTGGAAAAGCGGATCGATGGCGCCGCCGAGGTGGGCGTTCACAAGACATCGATGTTGCAGGACCTGGAGCGGGGCCGGCCGATGGAGATCGACGCGCTGCTGGGCTCGGTTGTCGAGCTGGGCGGCATCACCGGCCATGCGATGCCCATCTGCACGTCGGTGCTGACGCTGCTGCGTGAGCGTGCGCGCCTGGCTGGCTGCTATCCGGCGTAGCCACTCACACCGAGCAGTAGCGCTCGCGAATTTCGGGGTCCGCGAGGAAGTCCGCACTGGTGCCTTCGTGAACGATCATGCCCTGGTCGAGAACGTACGCACGGTCTGAAATCTCCAGCGCGAGTTCGACGTTCTGCTCGACCAGCAGAAGGGTCATGCCGTCGGCCCGCAGATCGACGAACAACTGCGCCATCTCATCGACCAGCGCGGGCATGATGCCTTCGGACGGTTCATCGAGGAGGATCATTTTCGGCCGCGACAGCAAGGCCCGCGCGATCGCCAGCATCTGCTGTTCGCCGCCGGACATGGTGGCCGCCTGCTGGCCAAAGCGCTCGGCAAGCCGTGGAAAGCGCGCGGCCACCTCGTCGATCGCCCGTCGTTCCGCCGCCGCCCCCGCGCGCACCGCCAACATGCCCAGCCGCAGATTTTCGCGCACGGTCAGACCAGCGACGATCCGTCGCTCCTCGGGCACGTAGCCCAGCCCGGCGGCGAAGCGCGCATGCACCGGCTTGCCGATCATCTCGACGCCATCGAAGCGGATCGAGCCCGCGGACCTCGGCAACAGCCCCATCGCGGCGCAGATGCTGGTTGTCTTGCCCGCGCCGTTGCGCCCGACCAAAGCGACGATCTCGCCGGGCATCACGTGCAGATCAATTCCTTGCAGCACATGGGCCGGACCATACCAACCATGCACCGCTCGCAGTTCGAGCAACGCGTCAGCCACGACCCGAACGCCCTTCACCCAGATAGACGCGGCGAACCTGTGTGTCGGCGCGGATTTCATCGGGCGTGCCGGACGCCAGCAGGCGCCCGTGATGCAGCACCAGGATACGGTCGGCCAGGCCCATCACCAGCTTCATCTTGTGCTCCACCAGAAGCACCGTGCGTTCGGTGGCCAAACGGGCGATCAAGTCCATCATCTGCTTTGTCTCTTCGGGGCTCATCCCGGCGGTGGGTTCGTCCAGGAGCAGCAATCGCGGTGACCCGGCGAGTGCCACCGCGATCTCAAGCGCGCGCTGTTCGCCGTGCGCGAGGCGCGACACCTCGATGAGCCGGCGCGGCAACAGCCCGACCTGTTCGAGGCACGCATCGGCGGTCTCGGCCAACCCGTAATGGTAGGAGCGATCGTGCCAAAGATCGCCGCGCGCGGAGGCCGACAGCGCCTGGCAGGCGAGGCGCACGTTTTCATGGGCGGTCAGGCGCGGAAACAAATTGGTGATCTGATATGAACGGGCAATCCCCTGCCTGGCAAAGCGAAATTGCGGCAGCCCGGTGATGTTGGCTCCCTCGAAAATGATCCGTCCGGCACTCGGCGCGATGGCGCCGGAGAGCAGCGAGAAGAACGTGCTTTTGCCGGCACCATTGGGGCCGATGATCGCGGTCATCTGTCCGCGAGGGAACTCCGCCGTCACATCCGCCAACGCGACAAAGCCGCCATATTCCTTCACCAGGCAATCAACAGACAAGATCATGTCGGCACTCACGCCCTGCGCTCCCGATACCACCCGGCGAGGGTTCCCCACACACCGCGCGGCATGAACAAAACCGCGAGCATGAAAATGATGCCGACGAACAATTGCCAATGCGGCGTCCAGAGCGAGAAAATATCTTCGATCAAAAGAAAAATTGCCGCGCCGATAAAGGGACCAAGAAAAGTTCCAGCCCCGCCGAGCAGCGCCATCATCACAGCAAGGCCGGATGTTTGGTAATAAAGCGTATCGATCGGCACGATCGACAGGTGCAGCGCATTGAGGCTTCCGGCCAGACCGCAAACCAGGCCCGAGACGACAAAGGCGATGAGCTTGATCAACCGCACGTCAAAGCCGCAGGCGCGGGCGCGGCTTTCATTTTCGCGCACCGCCTCCATTGCCGCCCCGAACGGGGCATTCAGCATTCGTGACAGCAACCACAGGGCGAACATGACAAATGCGAACAGCACATAATATTTCGTTGTGGGATCAAGAAAGTTCAAGGATATGGGGCCAAGCGACAGCACACTGACGGTCAGGCCGCGCAGCCCATTTTCGCCTCCGGTCCAGTCCGTGGCCTGGAATGCCGCGTAATAGACCAGTTGGGCGAGCGCCAGCGTGACCATGCTGAAATAGATTCCGCGCGAGCGGATCGAAACCGCGCCGATCAGCAACGCGAGCATGCCCGCGACGCCCACGCCAATGAAGATCGCGCCAAACCAGCCGACACCGTAATGCGCCAGCGCGATCCCGGCTCCATAGGCCCCGGCACCGAAAAACGCGGCATGACCAAATGACAACAGCCCTGTATAACCAAACAACAAATTAAAACCGGTGGCGAACAGGCCGTACAGAAGAATATTCACCGACAGCGCCTGCGACGGAGCCACCCAGGGCAGCAATGCCAGAACCGCGGCAACGATCGGCATCCGCCAACGTGGCGCGGCAAGAGCACGGTGCATCATATCCATGACCGACATCAGCGCGCCAGATCGTCGCGGCCGAACAGGCCCTGTGGTCTGATGATCAGCACCAGCGTCATCAACGCGAACATCGACATTGTCGCCATTTGCGGCATCCATAGTGAGGTCAGGCTGACCACGATGCCCACCGCCATGCCCGCGATCGCGCCGCCGAGCAGCGAGCCCATGCCGCCGATCACCGTCACCACGAAGGCCTCCACCAGCACCGCGACGCCCATTTCCGGATTGACGCTGCGCATCGGTGCCGCCAGCAGCCCGGCCAGCGCCGCAAGCCCCGTGCCGATTCCAAAAGCCAGCAGCCAAACGCGCGCAACATCGATGCCCAGGACCGACAATATGCGCGGGTCGCGCGCGCCGGCACGCACGATCAATCCGAACCGGGTGCGCTCGATCACCACCCACAGCACCAGCAGGATGAGCACGGTGAAGGCGATGACGAACAGCCGATAGGCGGGATAATAGCCGAGGTCGCCAAGATCAAAGCCCCCGGCGAGGAGCTCGGGCGTATCGAACGGCACCCCGTCGCTGCCGAAAACCACCCGCACCAATTCGACCAGCGCGTAGGCAAGGCCGAAAGTCAGCAGCAATGGATAATCCGGACCGCGTCCGTAGAGCGGGCGCACGAGAATCCGCTCCACGAACAGGCCGAACACACCGACCAGAATTGGTGTCAGGGCCAACGCGATCCAGAAGCTTCCGGTCAGCGTGAGCACGAATATGCCGACATAGGCCCCGATCATGTAGAACGCGCCGTGGGCGAAATTGACGATGCCAAGCATGCCGAAAATCACCGACAGCCCCACCGACATCAACACGAACACCGCGCCCAGCGCGACCCCGGTGAAAAGCTGCGCCAGGATCAGATCGAGTTCCATCGCGACGTACCCGTGCCCAGCTTCAGCTTTTATGTCCAAGATCCGCGCAGCTGCGCAGATTCGCCTCCGCCCCGGCATCGATCGCCACGATGTCGAACAGGTCCGCATCATTTTTCATGTTCGATTTCGCCTTAGACTGCAAGATGAGCACGGACTGGATGGCCTGATGATCACACGCGCGCATGATCTCGGGGCCCTTGCAGGTATCATAATGCGCGCCGTCAAGCTCATGGATCACCGCATCGGCGGACACGCCGCCGGCGCGACGCATCGCATCCAGGATCAGCCGCACGCCGCTATATCCGTAGGCGCCGTAATCCGAGGGCAAGGCGCCGGAGTATGCCGCGCGATAGGCATCGTTGAAGGATCTGGCTGACGGAAATTGATTTTCGATTTCCCAGTAGTAGTTCGAGCCGCCGACCACGCCCTCAAACACATCCGGGCTGCTGGCGAGGCGCTGGTTGTACAACAGCACCGGCACCACGATCTTTGCCTGGCGCTTGATTCCGAAATCAACGGCCTGCTTGATGGAATTCGCCTGGTCGCGGCCAAAATTGCAGATGCACACGACATCCGCCTTGGACGCACGTATCTGCGGCAGGAATGTCGAATAGTCCGAGGCGCCGACGGGATGTTTCAATTCGAGCACGATATCGATCCCGCCGATGGCGGTTGCGGCGCGACGAAACCCGGCCGCCATTTCCTGGCCGTAGGCATAGTCGGCCAGCAGGATCGCCACGCGCATGCCCGGCTTGAAGACATGTCGCGCCACCGCCCCGGCCGTCATGTGTGGATTAAGCGCCTCGTGAAAGGTGGTGCGCGCGAAGTCGCTCGCCTCGGTGATGGTATCGGACTGGCTGATCGACACGTACAACATGCCACGCGCCTTGGTGATCTCATTGACCGCCAACTGCACCGACGATGACAGCGAGCCGACGATGCAATCGACGTGATCCTTCTCGATCAGCTCAAGGGTTCTCGTCGCCGCCTCACCGGGGCTCAACTTGTCGTCGCGCACCAAAAGCTCGGCCTTGCGCCCCTTGAGCCCGCCCGAGGCGTTGAACTGGGCCACCGCGATCTCCGCGCAACGCACCTGGTCCTTGGCTTCCGCCCCGTACGGGCCGGTGAGCGGCGTGGGGAAGCCGATGCGGATCGGTGCGTCCTGCGCCCAGGCGGCACGCGAGAGAATGGCTGGTGCCGCCAGCGACAATGCGCCACCGCGCAAGGCGACACGCCGCGTCAGGCATGATCTGATTGCTTTCATCTCCGGCTCCCCTTCGGTTTCATTGTTCTGTGTTCCAGGCGTCGACTCGTCCAAGTGCCCGCAGCACCCGTTCGGGCGTGATGGGCAGTTCCGCCAGCCGCGCACCCAGTGGTCGCAGCGCGTCGTTGACCGCGTTCAGAACCGCGGCCGAGGCCCCGGCGGTTCCCGCCTCTCCCGCACCCTTCGCGCCGAGTTCGCT
>DAHWBL010000448.1 GCA_027323595.1 Acetobacteraceae bacterium
CGATACTCCTACTAGTATAACTACTTTCGAATCAACTCCGTTTCTACGTACCTTAAAGGTGACCGAAATCTTAAAAGCCCTCTAATCGGCTTTAAGGTAAGGCGTAAGGGGTATATCCATCGACTCCATCGAACAGCAGCCCGGCGGGCAGATCGAGCCCGAGCAGCCAGGCGAACATCAGCCATAGCACCGCCACCAGCCCGACGCCGCCGGCGATCGCGGCGGGCCAGGACAGCCGCGCGCCCAGGCGCAGCGCGAGCGGCACCGCGAGCGCGCAGGCGGGCAGGATGCCGATCAGGAAAAATCCGCCGACCAGGCCGAGCAGGCCGGCGATGGCGGTGGCCTCGTCCTGCCAGCGCGGCGGCGGGCGATGGGCGATGATGGGGTGCGAGCGGGTCCGCGCCGGGCGGTCGCGCAGGTCGTGCAGCGCCAGCAGCAGCACCGCGCCGCCGGCGATCAGCGGCAGGGTGGCCGCCGTCGGCTTGAAGCCGCGCGCGATCGCCAGATAGGCCCCGGCGAGCAGGATCAGCGCCAGCGAGGGCAGCCGCCGGGCCCAGCCTGTCATCGCCGCTGTCTCGCCGCGCGCAGCCTTGGCCAGGCCAGCGCGAGCAGAATGAGCCCGCACAGCGTGGCGGCGAGCGGGCGGGTGACGAAGATCGATGCGTCGCCATCCGACATCGCCAGACTCTGGTGAAAATCGCGCTCGATGCCCGCGCCCAGCACCAGCGCGATCACCAGCGGCAGGCGCGGATAATCCAGCCGCAGCATGGCGTAGCCGAGCAGTCCAAAGGCGGCGGTGACGACGATGTTGGCGGTCGAGCGGTCCACCGCCCACGAGCCGGTCAGCGCCACCCCCAGCACCAGCGGCACCAGCACCCGGCCGGGAACGCGGGTGATGCGGGTGAGCGGGCGGACCACCAGCAGGCCGATCAGCGAGGCCAACACGCAGGCGACGGTGAGCGCCCAGATCAGCCCATAGATCTCGGTCTGGTTGTTCATCAGGATCAGCGGCCCCGGCTGCATGCCGTGCAGCACCAGGATGCCCAGGAACACCGCCATCTCGGCGCTGCCGGGAATGCCGAAGGCGAGGGTGGGGATCAGCGCCGAGCAATCCTTCGCGTTGATCGCGGCTTCCGGCGCGATCACGCCCTCGATGTTGCCGTGGCCGAAGCTGGCGGGGTCGCGCGCGGTCTGCATCGCCACCGAATAGGACAGGAACGCGGCGACGGTGCCGCCGATGCCGGGGATGGCGCCGATCACCGTGCCGATCAGCGAGCCGCGCAGCACCGTGGGCCAGTGGCGGAAGGTCTCGATGAGGCCGGCGGACAGGCGGGTGACCTGGGTCGGCCCGGCGGCGGCCACGCTGCCGCCCCGCACCCACAGATTGAGCATCTCGGCGAGCGCGAACAGCCCGATCAGCGCCGGCACCAGATGCACCCCGTCCCACAGCGCGTCGATGCCGAAATCATAGCGCGCCACGCCGTCCACCTGGTCGTAGCCGACGGTGGCGAGCATCAGCCCCAGCCCGCCGACCAGCAGCGCGCGCGCCATCGGGCCGCGGCTGGCGGTGGCCACCAGCACCAGCCCGAGCAGCCCGAGCAGGAAGAATTCCGGCGGCCCGAAGGCCAGCACCAGATGGGTGGACAGCGGCAGCACCGCCAGCAGGCTGATGGTGCCGATCAGCCCGCCGAGCGCGTTGGCCGATGCCGCCGCGCCGATCGCCTGCCCCGCCTTGCCCTGCTGGGCGAGCGGGAAACCGTCGAGGCAGGTGGCGGCGTTGGGCGCCGAGCCGGGGGTGTTGAGCAGGATGGCGGTGATCGATCCGCCCATCGGCACCGCGCCCATCACCCCGCCGGCCAGCGCCAGCGCGGGCATGGTGTCGAGCCCGTAGGTGAGCGGCAGCAGCAGCGCCAGCGCGGTGGTGCCGCCAAGCCCGGGCACCGCGCCGAACACCAGCCCGACCGCCATGCCGATGCACAGGAACAGCAATGAAGCCGGATGGGCGAGGCTCGCCGCGCCGCTGAGCCAGATCGATATCATGGTGCCTGCATCTGGCGCGTTTTCCCCCGCGCCCAGCATGTCCCGTCGCGCCGCGCTGTCAAGCCGGCGGCTTCAAGCCGGATGACGTCAGGCCCGATGACGTCACGCGGGCGGCCTCAGGCCGCCTGGGCCACGGCGGCGATGCGGTCGAGCTCGGCCAGGATGTCGCGCGCGGTGCGCAGCCGCTCGGCCAGCGGCATCTCGCGGCTGATCGCCAGGCGATGGTCGGGGCGCAGACGGATGGCGCTGCCGCCGCGCGCGAGCCATTTGACCAGGCCGGCGGGGTTGCTGAAGGCGTTGCCGCGGAATTGCAGCACCAGGCCCTTGGGGCCGGCCTCCAGCCGCTCCACCCCGGCGCGCCGGCACAGCAGCTTCAGCTCGACCACGCGCAGCAGATTTTCCACCTCGCCGGGCAGCGGGCCGAAGCGATCCACCAGCTCGGCGGCGATCGCCTCGATCTCGGCC
This sequence comes from Acetobacteraceae bacterium, assembly GCA_027323595.1. Lineage (GTDB taxonomy): Bacteria > Pseudomonadota > Alphaproteobacteria > Acetobacterales > Acetobacteraceae > CAIVDX01. The sequence continues at coordinate 2,506 of DAHWBL010000448.1, forward strand.
GGTTCGGCCAGCCCGCCGATGCGCCGATACAGCCCCAGCCGCACCGGCAGGTCGGCGACGTAGATCTCGGGGATCAGCACCGGCAGACCCAGATTGATGTTGGGCGTCCAGTCGCGCTCGCTGGCCGCCGCGGTGCCCCGGTCGGCGCGCTTTTTGGCGCGCTGCTCGGCCACCGCGTCCTCCAGCATCTGCTGATACAGCTCGATGCCGACCTCGCGGATATGGCCGGATTGTTCGTCGCCCAGCAGGTTGCCGGCACCGCGGATGTCCAGATCGTGGCTGGCCAGCGTGAAGCCCGCACCCAGGCTGTCGAGCGACTGCATCACGCCCAGGCGCTTTTCGGCCGCCACCGACAGGGTCTGCGTCTGCGGCCAGGTGAGATAGGCGTAGCCGCGCAGCTTGCCGCGCCCGACCCGGCCGCGCAGCTGGTAGAGCTGCCCGAGGCCGAAGCGGTCGGCGCGGTGGATGATCAGCGTGTTGACCGCCGGCATGTCGAGCCCGCTCTCGACGATGTTGGTGGACAGCAGAATATCGTAGCGCCCATCACCGAACTCGGTCATCACCCGCTCCAGCTCGGTGGGCGACAGCCGCCCGTGCGCCTGCACCAGTTTCGACCCCGGCACGATCTCGGCGAGCCGGGCGGCCATCGGATCGAGGTCCTCGATGCGCGGCACCACGCAGAACACCTGGCCGCCGCGCAGCCGCTCGCGCAGCAGCGCCTCGCGGATCACCACCGAATCGAACGGCATGATGAAGGTGCGCACCGCCAGCCGGTCCACCGGCGGGGTGGCGATCAGGCTCATCTCGCGCACCCCGGTCAGCGCCAGTTGCAAGGTGCGCGGGATCGGCGTGGCGGTAAGGGTGAGGACGTGGACCTCGGCTTTCAGCGCCTTCAGCTTCTCCTTGTGGGAGACGCCGAAATGCTGCTCCTCATCGACGATCAGCAGGCCGAGATCGGCGAAGCTGATGGATTTGGCGAGCAGCGCGTGGGTGCCGATGACGATCGACACGCGGCCATCGGCGAGCCCGGCGCGGGTCTCGGCGGCGTCCTTGGCGGTGACCATGCGCGAGAGCTGGCGCACGCTCACCGGCAGGCCGGCGAAGCGGGCGGTGAAGGTGCGGAAATGCTGGCGCGCGAGCAGGGTGGTGGGCACCACCACCGCGACCTGCAAGCCGGCCATGGCGACGACGAAGGCGGCGCGCAACGCCACCTCGGTCTTGCCGAAACCGACATCGCCGCAGATCAGCCGGTCCATCGGCTGGCCGGCGGCGAGGTCCTCCAGCACGTCGGCGATGGCGCGGGACTGGTCCTCGGTCTCGGCGAAGGGGAAGCGGGCGCAGAATTCCTCCCAGCCGCCATCGGGCGGCAGCGCGGCGGGCGCGGTGCGCAGATGGCGTTCGGCGGCGATGCGGATCAGCTCGCCGGCGATGTCGCGCACCCGCTGCTTCATCCGCGATTTGCGCGCCTGCCAGCTCGCGCCACCAAGCTTGTCGAGCGCCACACCCGCGCTCTCGCTGCCGTAGCGCGACAGCATCTCGATGTTTTCCACCGGCAGGAACAGCTTGCCCTCGCCGTCATAGATCAGCCGCAGGCAGTCATGCGGGGCGTTGCCGACGGTGATCGTCTCCAGCCCGTCATAGCGGCCGATGCCGTGGTCCTGATGCACCACGAGGTCGCCCTCGGCGAGCTCGGTGGTCTCGGCGATGAACTGGTCGGCGCGGCGGCGGCGGCGTGCCGGGCGGCTGATGCGTTCGCCGAGCAGGTCCTGTTCGCAGACCACCGCGAGCCCCTCGGCGAGGAAGCCGCGTTCGAGCCCGAGCGTGATGATGCCGCCCTGGCGCGGCGGCAAAGCGAGGGCCTCGGCCCAGCTTTCCACCGGTTGCAGCACGGTGCCGTGCTCGGCGAGCAGATGCGCGAGCCGCTCGCGCGAGCCACGGGTCCAGGCGGCGACCAGCAGCCGGCGGCCCTGGTCGGCCCAGATCGCATGCTGTTCGCGCAACTGGTCGAAGGCGGGTGCGGCGCCGCCGGTCTGGGTGAACAGCCGGCCCGGACGTCCGCCGGCATCGATGCCGGCCGCGGCCCCGTCGCTCGGCTCGGTGAACGGCGAGAAGCGCATCAGCCGTAGCGGCGCGGTGCGGGCGGCAAGCTCGTCGGCGGTGAGATAGAGCCGGTCCGGCGGCAGCGGGCGATAGGGCACCTCGCCATCGCGCGTCGGGCCGCGGCGGGCCTGGTAATGATCGTCGATCATCTCCAGCCGGCCGCTGATCGCCTCGCGCGCCTGATGGTCCTCGGTGATGGTGCAGTCCGGCAGATAATCGAACAGCGTCTCCATCTGCTCGGCGAACAGCGGCGCCCAGTGCTCCATGCCCGGATGGCGGCGGCGTTCGCTGACCGCCAGATAGAGCGGATCACCGGCCGCGCCGGCGCCGAACAGGGTGCGCCAGGCGGTGCGGAAGCGCGCGACGGCATCGTCATCGAGGCGGAATTCGGCGCCGGGGCGCAGGCTGATGCGGTCGAGCGCGGTGGTGCGGCGCTGGGTGCCGGGGTCGAACTGGTGGATGGTCTCGATGTCGTCGCCGAACAGATCGAGCCGCACCGGCTCGGCCATGCCGGTGGCGAACAGGTCGATGATGCCGCCACGGATGGCGAACTCGCCGGGGTCGATGACGGTGCCGGTGCGGTGATAGCCGTTGGCTTCGAGGAACGCCGCGATCGCCTCGGGTGTGGCGCGGCCGCCGCGGGCCAGATCGAGGCTGGCGCCGGCGAGGCTGGCGCGCGCGGGCACGCGCTGGACGATGCTGTTGGCGGTGGTGAGCACGATGCGCGGTCGCCCCGGCGCCGGGGCGGCGAGCAGGGCGGTGAGCGTGGCGATGCGCTCACCCACCAGCGCCGGGTTGGGTGACACCCGGTCATACGGCAGACAGTCCCAGGCCGGCAGGCGCAGCAGCTCGATCTCGGGGGCGAACACGCCGAGCGCCTCGGCGAGGCGGGAGAGGCGGTTGTCGTCGCGCGCGATATGCAGCATCTGTGTGTCGCGCTCGGCGCGTGCGCGGGCGAGCAGCAGGGCGTCGAACCCCTCCGGAGCCCCGAAGATCGTCACCTCGCTCATGCAGCCTCTGTCGGTTCGTCGGTTGGCCCGCCCTGCGCGGGCGGGGTGGCCACGGCGGCGCGCATTTGCCGCAGCAGCGCGCTGTCGTGATCGGGCGGGATCGGCCGGCGGCCGGACAGCCAGTCCGCGAGGTCGGGGTCGGGCGGTTCGAGCATGGCCTCGATGGCGTCCAGCTCGGTCTCTGCCATGCCGGCCAGGCGCGGGGCGAGCCAGCCGCCGATCATCAGGTCGTTTTCATGGGTGCCGCGATGGGTGGCGCGGAACAGGATGCGTTTGCGCCGTGGGTCGAGCGGCGCGGATGAGGCAGTGGGGGCGGTGTGCATCGCGGGCCGTGTCTTATCGCCGTGCGCGGTGCGGCGCCAGCCCGGCGGGTGGGCGGTGGTGAACGACGATCCGCTGGCCGCGCTGATGGCGCCGCTGGAGCGGCTGGCCGGCGTGGGCCCCGCGCTCGCGCCGCTGCTGGCGCGGGCCGCCGGCGGTGCGCGCGTGCTGGACCTGCTGCTGCATGTGCCCGACTCGGTGATCGACCGGCGCGACCGCACCCCGATCCGCGACGCCAGGGCCGGGATGGTGGTGACCTGGGAGGTGGAGGTGGTGAGCCGGCACAAGCCGGCGACCCCGCGCCAGCCCTGGCGGGTGGTGGTCGGCGATGGCAGCGGCCATGCCGAGCTGGTGTTCTTCTCGCCCGCGCGGCTGAAATTATGCGAGCCGGGCGCGCGGCTGACCGTGTCGGGCCGGCTGGAGCTGTATGACGGCCGGCTGATGATGTCGCATCCCGAGCATGTGGTGCCGGTGGGGCGCGGCACGGTGCCGGCGCTGGAGCCGGTCTGGGGGCTGACGGCGGGGCTGTGGCCGGGGCAGGTGCGCCGGGCGCTGGCGGCGGCGTTGCGCGGGCTGCCGGACCTGCCCGAATGGCAGGACCCGGCATTGCTGCGCCGTGAGCACTGGCCAGGCTTCGGCGCGGCGCTGCGGGCGCTGCACGCGCCGGCCGGCGACGCGGACCTGGGTCCGCAATTTCGTCGCCGCCTGGCCTATGACGAACTGCTCGCCCACCAGCTCGCCATGCAGTGGGTGCGCGCGCGCATCCGCGCCCAGCCGGGGCGGGAGCTGTCCGGCGACGGGCGGCTGCGCGCGGTCGCGCTGGAGCGGTTCGGCCACACGCCGACGCCGGCGCAACTGCGCGCGTTGGCCGAGATCGACGCGGACCTCGCGGCACCGCGGCGGATGCTGCGGCTGCTGCAGGGCGATGTCGGGTCCGGCAAGACGCTGGTGGCGCTGCTGGCGATGCTGCGCGCGGTGGAGGCGGGCGGGCAGGCGGCGCTGATGGCGCCGACGGCATTGCTGGCGCAGCAGCATTTCGCGCTGTTCAGCGCGCTCTCGCCGGTGAAGGTGGTGCTGCTGGCCGGGGCCGGGCGCGGGGCGGGGCAGGCGGCGGCGCGAACCCGCGCGCTGGCCGATATCGCGAGCGGCGAGGCGCGGCTGATCGTGGGCACCCACGCTTTGTTTCAGCGTGGCGTGGCCTATCACGATCTGGCCCTCGCGGTGGTGGATGAGCAGCATCGTTTCGGCGTCGATCAGCGCCTGCTGCTCGGCGGCAAGGGGCGGGCGACCGATATTCTGGTGATGAGTGCCACGCCGATCCCGCGCTCGCTGCTGTTGGCGCGCTGGGGCGAGATGGAGGTGTCGTCGCTGCGCGGCAAGCCGGCCGGGCGGCGGCCGGTGCGCACCTCGCTGCACGCGCTGTCGGTGCTGGATGAGGTGGCCGACGGGGTGGCGCGGGCGTTGGCGCGCGGTGAGCGGGTGTTCTGGGTGTGCCCGCTGCTGGAGGAGAGCGAGCGCGGCGACCTCGCCGCCGCGGTGGCGCGCCACCAGGCGCTGGCGGCCAGGTTCGGCGCGCTGGTCGGGCTCGCGCACGGCCGGCAGGACGCTGCCACACGGCGGGGCGCGGTGGCGGATTTCGCCGCCGGGCGCACCCGCATTCTGGTCGCGACCACGGTGATCGAGGTCGGCATCGACGTGCCGGAGGCCAACGTGATGGTGATCGAGCAGGCCGAGCGCTTCGGGCTCGCACAGCTGCACCAGTTGCGCGGGCGGGTGGGGCGCTCGGGCGCGCAGGGTTTTTGCCTGTTGCTGCATGCCGACATGATGAGCGTCGCGGCGACGGCGCGGCTGCGGCTGCTGCGCGACACCGAGGACGGGTTTCGCATCGCCGAGGAGGATTATCGCCAGCGCGGCGGCGGCGACCTGTTGGGCACGCGCCAGTCCGGGCTGCCCGGATGGCGGCTCGCCGATCCGGCCCTGCATGCCGATCTGGCGCGGATCGCGGCGCGCGAGGCGGCGTTGATCATCGCGCGTGATCCGCGCCTGGTCGGCCCGCGCGGGCCGGCGTTGCGGCTGCTGCTGCGCCTGTTCGACCGGGTGGCCGGGATGCGCGCGCTGCGGGCCGGATAGGCCGGGCCGGGGCTTCACAACATCTTGTCCGCGCGGGCCTCGCGCTTGCATCTGGCGGTGGATCGGTTATGCCGCCGGGGCCGGACAATTCGGCGGATGCCACCAAATCCGGGCGCAATCAGGGGAACGGCGGAACGATGGACACGGCGCTGATCGAGATGCGTGGGCTGACCAAATATTTCGGCGGGTTTTGCGCGGTGCGCGACGTGTCGTTCAGCGTGGCGCGCGGCGAGGTGGTGGGGTTTTTGGGCCCCAACGGCGCCGGCAAATCCACCACCATGAAGATGCTCGCCGGCTTCATGACCCCCAGTTCGGGCAGCGCCAGCATCGAGGGACATGACGTGCTGCGTGACGGCCTGGCCGCGCGCCGTGCGCTGGGCTATCTGCCCGAAGGCGCGCCGGCCTATGGCGAGATGAGCGTCGAGGCGTTCCTCGAATTCGTCGCGCGCATCCGCCGGGTGGGGCCCGATGCGGTGCGCCGCGCGCTGGCGCTGACCAGCCTCGACTCGGTGCGGTTGCAGCCGATCGAGACCTTGTCGAAGGGCTTCAAGCGCCGCGTCGGCCTCGCCCAGGCGCTGCTGCACGACCCGGCGACGCTGGTGATGGACGAACCCACCGACGGGCTCGACCCGAACCAGAAATTCGAGGTGCGCGCGCTGATCCGCGCGATGGCGCCGCGCAAGGCGATCCTGATCAGCACGCATCTGCTGGAGGAGGTGGAAGCCATCTGCACCCGCGCGGTGGTGATCGCGCGCGGGGTGATCGTGGCGGACTGCACGCCCGCCGAACTCGCCGCGCGCCATCCGTCCGGACGGCTCGATGACGTGTTCCGCGCGCTGACCGAGGCGGAGGCGGCCTGATGCGCAACATGCTGATCATCGCCCGGCGCGAGCTTGGCGCCTATTTCGCGACCCCGGTGGCGGTGGTGTTCATCGTCATCTTCCTGGTGCTGCAATCGGTGTTGACCTTCAACATGGGTGGCTTCTTCGATCGCGACCAGGCCGATCTGATCCCGTTCTTCAGCTTCCTGCCGTGGGTGCTGCTGTTGCTGGTGCCCGCGATCACCATGCGGCTGTGGGCCGAGGAGCGGCGCGGCGGCACCATCGAGCTGCTGCTGACGCTGCCGGTGCGTGTGTGGGAGGCGGTGGTCGGCAAATTCATCGCCGCCTGGTGCTTTTGCGCCATCGCGCTGGTGCTGACCTTCCCGATGGTGATCACGGTGAATTTTCTCGGTCATCCCGATAACGGCATGATCGTCGCGGGCTATCTGGGCGCGCTGCTGGTCGCCGGCAGTTTTCTGTCGGTGGGGGCAGCGATGTCGGCAACCACGCGTAATCAGGTGATCGCCTTCGTCGCGGCGGTGGCGCTGTGTCTGCTGTTCGCCGTGATGTCCTATCCGCTGGTGACCGAGTTCTTGTCGCAGCGTGTGCCGGTGCTGGCGGAGGTGGCGCGCGGGCTGAGCGTGAACGAGCGCTATCTGGGCTTCACCCGCGGGGTGATCGCGCTGCCCGACATCGTGTTCTTCGCCAGCTTCATGCTGTTCTGGCTGGTGGCCAACACGCTGATCCTGCAAGCACGCAAGGCGGATTGACGATGATGAGAGCAGCGAAATTCCAGGCGCTCATCGCGCTGGTCCTGGTTCTGGTGATCCTGGTCGGGGCCAATGTGCTGGTCGGGCGCTATCTGCCGGGCGTGCGCGCCGATCTCACCGCCGGGCGGGTCTACACGCTGTCGGCGGGCACGCGCGAGGTGCTGGGCGGATTGAAGCAGCCGGTGACCTTGCGGCTGTATTATTCGCGCAAGCTCGGCGCGGTGATCCCGAGCTACGGCGCGCTCGCCGACCGGGTGCAGCAGATGCTCGGCGAATATGCGCGCCTGTCGCACGGCATGCTGCGGGTGCGGACCTTCGACCCCGAGCCCTACAGCGACACCGAGGACCGCGCGATCGCGGACGGCATGCAGGGCGTGCCGCTGGATCAGGGCGGCGAGCAGGTCTATTTCGGGCTCGCCGGTTCCAACCAGCTCGACACCGAACGCAGCATCTCGTTCTTCAAGGCCGAGCGCGAGGCGTTCCTCGAATATGATCTGACGCGGCTGGTCTATGAATTGTCGGACCCCACCCGCCCGGTGGTGGGGCTGATGACCTCGCTGCCGATGCAGGGCGATCCGCGCGCGATGATGATGGGCGGCAAGTCCCAGCCCTGGACCTCGCTCGCCGAGTTGCAGCAATCCTTCGCCGTCACCTCGCTGCCGCTCGACACCACCGTCATTCCGCCCGACATCAAGGTGCTGCTCGTCGCCCAGGCGCAGCATCTGAGCCAGCCGACCTTGTATGCCATCGACCAGTTCGTGATGCGCGGCGGGCGGCTGCTGGCGATGGTGGACCCGCACAGCGAGATGGAGGCCTCGCAGCCCTCGATGACCGGCCAGCCGGTGACGGACACTGAAAGCGATCTCGCGACCCTGTTCGACAAATGGGGGATCGTGTTCGACCCAAAGCAGGTCGTCGGCGATCTGGACGGTGCCTGGCGGGTGCGCTCATCCAGCGCGAGCGACCGGGTGCAGGCGGTGGATTATGTCGCCTGGATCAACATCCGCGACGGGCTGTCGCACGATGACCCGGCCACCGCCGACCTCAAGCAGGTGAGCGTGGCCGCGGCCGGACAGATCAGCCTGCGGCCCGATTCCGGTCTGACCCTCACGCCGCTGCTGTCATCGAGCCCGGATCGCTCGGCGATGATCGATGTGGCTTCCGTGCAGACCGCGCCGAACCCCGCGCGCATCCTGGCCGATTTCAAGCCCGACGGTCAGCGCCACGTGATCGCCGCGCGGATCAGCGGTCCGTTGAAATCGGCATTCGATGCGGCACCAAAACAGGAAGCGCCGGACAAGGATGCCGCTGCCGCCGACGCGAAGCCTGCCGATCTGCCGCCCTACCGGGCGCATACCGAGGGGGCGGCGAACCTCGTCGTGATCGCCGACACCGACATCATGGGCGACCGGTTCTGGGTGCGGGTCGCGGATTTCTTTGGTGAGCAGACGGCGGTGCCGTTTGCCGACAATGGCGCATTTATCAGCAATCTCGTCGGCACGCTCGCCGGCGGCGATGCGTTGATGGGCCTGCGCGGGCGCGGTGTCACGGTGCGGCCCTTCGCCTATATCGACCGCATGACCGAGACCGCGGATGCGCGCTACCGGCAGACCGAACAGGGGCTGCTGAAGCATCTGGAGGATGTGCAAAAGCAGCTCGCCGGCCTGCGCGGCAGCGGCGGCGACGCGAGCCAGGCGGTGATCACTCCCGCACAGGCCGCAGCCGTCGAGGAGGCGCGGCGCGATGTGATGCAGACGCGCCAGAAGCTGCGGCTGGTGCAGCTCGATCTGCGGCGCGACATCGCGACCCTGGAGGACCGGCTGCGCGTCATCGACATCGCGGCGGTGCCCGCGGTGCTGACCCTGATCGCCATCGGCATCGCGGTGCTGCGCGCGCGCCGCCGCGCGAGGGCGCGGGCATGAAGGCCGGGTGGTTCGCCGCTCTGGTGCTGGCCGCTCTGGTGGTCGGCGGGGGAGCCTGGTTCGCCTGGCACGCCGAGCCCGCGCTCGACCAGGCCGGGCCGGGCCGGCTCGCGTTTCCCGATTTCATCAGCCACGCGACCGACGCGCGGAAGGTGACGCTGCGCCAGGGCGACAAGACCGTGACGCTGGTGCAGGGCGCGCGTGGTTGGGGCATCGAGCAGAAGCATCTGTATCCGGTCGCGCCGGACAAACTGCGCGCGCTGTTCGCCGGGCTCGCCGATCTGCGCCTGCGGGAGCCGCGCACCGATGATCCGGCGCAATATGCGCGCCTGGGCGTCGAGGATGCGGCCCGCGCCGACGCCGGCGGTGTCGAGGTGGAGGTGTTCGGCCAGTCGGGTCCGCCGATGGTGGCGCTGATCATCGGGCACCGGCGGGTGGCGCGCGGCGGCGCGGGGGGTGGCACCGACGAGGAGGTGTTCGTCCGGCGCCCCGACGAGGCGCGGTCGTGGCTCGCCGGCGGGCATCTGGAGGCGAGCGCGGATGTGTCCGGCTGGTTCGGCCATGATCTGCTCAACATCGGCCGCGACCGGATCAGCGCGGTCGAGGTCGGCCGGGCGGACGGGGCGCTGGCGTTCAGCGTCAAGGACGGCAAGGCGAGCCTGGAGCAGCCGGGCGAGCATGGCACGCTCGATCCGGCCCGGCTCGACGATGTTGCGCGCGGGCTTGAGTATCTGACGCTGTCCGATGTCACCGTGGCCGCCGAACAGCCCGGCGCCACGCTGGCGGACACGGTGTTTCACACCAGCGACGGGCTGATTGTGCGCGCCCACGTCACCGGTGATGGCGCGGCGACCTGGGTGTCGCTGGGCTTTTCGGGCAGCGGCCAGTCCGAGGCCGAGGCCGCGACCATGAACGAGCACCATGGCGGCTGGGCGTTCCATGTCGGCGACTGGAAACGCACCGGGCTGGCGCCGGAGCTGAAGGATCTGCTGGCACCGGTGAAGCCGGACGCGACACCCGACAAGGCTAAACCGTGAGCCGTGCCTACCCCGACCGCCCGCTGGTCGGGGTCGGGGTGATCCTGCTGCGACCCGGCGCGGTGCTGCTGGTGCGGCGCGCCCGCCCGCCGGGGCAGGGCAGTTGGGCGCTGCCGGGCGGGGCGCAGGAGCTGGGCGAGACGGCGGAGGCCGCGGCACGGCGGGAGCTGCGCGAGGAGACCGCGCTCGAGGTCGGCGCGCTGCATTTCGCCGGCCATGTCGATGCGATTCATCGCGACCCGGACGGGCGGGTAGCGTATCACTACACGATCCTCGATTTCGCCGCGGTCTGGCACGCAGGCGAGCCGGTGGCCGGGGATGACGTGGACGGGGCGGGGTTTTTCGCCGATGACAGCCCCGAATTTCAGGCGCTGAGCGACGCGGCCCTGCGCCTGATCGCCCGCGCCCGGCAGATGCTGGGGCTGGACGGGCCTATTTCGGCCGCTGTTCGGCGTTGAAGGCGTTGAAGGTGATCAGCGTGTAGGTGTCCACCACGCCGGGCAGGGTCTGCACCCGGTCGGTGACGAACAGGCCGATATCCTGGCCGGGGTCGAGATAAAATTTGGCGAGCAGGTCGTACTGGCCCGAGGTGGAATAGATTTCGGACAGCTCCTCGATCTGATCCACCGCCTGGCGGGCGACGCGGTAGGCCTCGCCCATGGCGCATTTGATCTGCACATAGATGGCACGCACGGCCTGATCCCTGTCTGGTTGCGCGGCGATGTTCGCCGCTTCGCCGTCCGCCGGCAAGCGCCGTTTGCGCGGGGCTTCATGCCGGCTGCCTCATTGCCGGGTGCGCGGGGTTGCGGCAGGCTGGCGCGATGAGCGATCTGGCAGGATGTCTGGTGTTGCTGGTGGGCCCGCCGGGGGCCGGCAAGGACACGCTGCTGGAGCGGGCGCGGCGGGTTCTGGGCGATGACCCGCGCTTTCGTTTCGTCCGCCGGGTGGTCGATAACCGGCGGGAAAAGCGGCTGGACAGCCATGAGCCGATCGAGGAGGTGCTGTTCGATGCGCAACTCGCCGCCGGCGGCTTCGCGCTGAGCTGGCGCGCCGAGGGGGTGCGCTATGGCGTGCGCAACGACATCGTGATCGACCTCGCCGCCGGCCGGGTGGTGGTGGCCAATGTCAGCCGCGCGGTGGTGTCGGCGGCGGCGGAAAAATTCCCGGTGCGGCTGATCGAGCTGCGGGTGTCGGCGGATCTGCTGGCGCTGCGGCTGGTGGCGCGCGGGCGGGCCGATGCGGTGGTGGCGGCCCGGCGGCTCGCGCGTCCGCTGCCGCTGCCGGCGCATCTGCCGCGCGATGTGGTGGTGAACGAGGGCACCGTCGAGCAGGCCGCCGCCGCCGTGGTGGCCGCGCTCACCCAGGCGGCCGACCTGGTGGCCTGAACCCGGATCACTCGGCGAGGCGGTGGCGGCTGTGCAGAACCAGCGGCGCCCCCTGGGTGGGCTCGATGAACAGCGCGATGGCGTCGAGCCGGCGCGCGGTGGCCAGATGCGGGCCGAAATGGACCGCAGCCCAGCGCCGTGCCGCCGCCGCCGCGTCGTCCAGCCGTCCGGTGAGGGTGATGTGAAAGCGCCAGCAGCCCATCACATACGGATAGCCCCAGCGTTGCAGCATCGCCTCCTGCGCGGGATCGAGGCCGGCGGCGCGGCGGCGCGCGTGCTCCTCGGGCGGGGCGGGCGCGCGCAGATGGTCCAGGCTGGCGACGGCGTCGTCGCACAGCGCATGCAGCGCCGGGCAGGGCGCGGCGAGCGTCAGCGCCAGCGCGCCATCGAGATCATCCAGCCGGAGCGGCGGCAGCGCGGTGCGCCGATGCCGCGCGGCGAGGCGTTCGATTGCCGTCAGTGCTGCGGGCAGCGCGTCATCGGCTGGCGCGCGCGGGCGAAATGGTGGCTTGAGGGTGGCATGAAACCCATAGCGGGCGGGCGCGGCGGTGAGCGCCGGCAGGTCGAGCCCCGGGGTCGCGGGGCGTGGCGGTGGCGCGCCGCCGGCCGGGTCGCGGCCGAGCCAGGCGTTGCCGGCGCGGGTGAGCGGGTCGTCCGCGGCGGGCACGTAATAGAGTGCGAGCCGGTGGATCAGCACACCCGCGCGCCGGCGGACCACACGCCGCGGATCACCGGCAGCCCCCGATGCAGCCGCACCCGCACCAGGTCGGCCCGCAGCCCGGCCCGCAGCGCGCCGCGATCGGCAAGTCCGGCCATGCGGGCGGGATTGGCGGTGACCAGCCCGATCGCCCCCGGCAGCGCGGCGAGCAGGTCGGCGGCGGAGGCGCGCGCGGCGGCGAAGGCGGCCTCGATCAGCGCCGAGGGCACGTAATCCGACGCGAGCGCGTCCACCAGGCCGGCGGCGAGCAGGGTCGCGGCGGCGACATTGCCCGAATGCGAGCCGCCACGCACCAGGTTCGGCGCGCCGGCGATGATGCCAAGCCCGGCCGCGCGGGCGGCGTGGGCCGCGACGGCGCTGACCGGGAATTCGGCGATGCTGACGCCGTGGCTTGCATTGTCGGCGATCTCGGCCTCGGTGCGGTCGTCATGGCTTGCGATCGGAACCGACCGCCCGGCGAGCCGCGCGAGCAGACCGGCGCGGTTGGGCTCGCGCAGCCGGTCGCGCTGGTC
>DAHWBL010000384.1 GCA_027323595.1 Acetobacteraceae bacterium
ACGTCGATTGCTGGCTGGTGAACACCGGCTGGAGCGGCGGGCGCTACGGCGTGGGCAAGCGGATGTCGATCCGCCACACCCGCGCGCTGCTGAACGCCGCGCTCGATGGCAGCCTGGCCAAGGTGGAGTTCAAGCGCGAGCCGTATTTCGGGCTGATGATCCCCACCGAGGTGCCGGGGATTCCCTCCGACGTGCTCGACCCGCGGCAATCCTGGGCCGACAAGGACGAGTATGACCGGTTCGCCAAAATCCTGATCGGCCGGTTCGAGGCGAATTTCCGCCAGTTCGAGGCCGGGGTGGATGACAGCGTGCGCGCGGTGGCCATCCGCGCGGCCGGATGATGCGCCCCGGCCGCCTCGCCGCGGCGCTGCTGGTTGGCTGCGGGCTCGCCGCCGCCCGCCTGCCCGCGGCGCGCGCCCAGGTGCCGGCTCCCGCTTCGACATCCGCGCCTGCATACGTCGTCGCCGAGGTGGAGGTCACCGATCCGGCGACCTTCGCCCGCTACGCCGCCCAGGTGCAGGCGACGCTGGCGCCGTTCGGCGGGCGCTATCTGGTGCGCGGCGGCGCAATCGAGGCGCTGGAGGGCGGCCCGCCCAAAACCTTCGTGGTGCTGACCTTCGACAGCGCGCAGCAGGCCAGGGACTGGTACGGGTCGTCCGCCTACCGGGCGATCCAGCCGCTGCGCGTGCAGGCCACCACGGCCGGCAGCCGGCTGTTTATCGCCACCGGCATGCCCGCCAGGTAACTGCTCAGCGCGCCGCCGGCTCGGGCGGTGGCGGCACGTCGAAGCGGGCGACCACCAGCTTGCCGCCGCCGTCGTGAAATTCGATCGCCTTGAGCAGGGCGATGACGATGTGCGTGTCGTCGGAGGCGACGATGGCGCCGGTCGGTGCCAGCAGCAGGTCGGTGGTGACCACCCGCGCGCCGCCATTGGCCGCGACCGCCCGCTCGGCCACCGGCGCGGGCAGTTGCGCCGGGGTGCGCGGGTCGATGCGCAGGCCGTAGCGCACACCGCCCAGCTCATCGACCAGAATCAGATCGTCGTGATTGACCGGTTGCAGGGTGGCGAACGCGCTGGCGCTGGCGGCCTGGGCGACCAGCATCGGCACCCGCACCCGCCGGACCGCGGTGGGCGCGGCGACGGCGGGCAGCGCGATCCGCTCCATCAGCGGGCGCAGCCGAGCGGCCGCGGCGGCGCGTTCGGGCGAGAATCGCACCAGGCTCTGCACCGCCGGCAGCCCGTCCAGATAGGCGTCGAGCGGCAACGCCGCGTGCGCGAGGGCGGCGTGCAGCAGCGGCAGCTGGTCGGCCGGCAGCGGCACGATGCCGTCCGGGCCGGGGGTGACGCCCAGCTCGTAGCGGCTGAGGATGGGGGAGCGTTCATATTGCGCGCGCGCGCGCAGCAGCCGCGCCGACAGCGTCTCGGCGTCGGCGGTGAAGATCGGCCCGTGGGTGTCGGCGAACACGCGAAACCCGACCATCTCGGCGGCGACATTAACGTTATAGACCGGGCCGCCATCCAGATTGCCGGTCGGATCGCCCTGGGTGAGGTCGGCGATGCGGTAGCTGATTTCGGCGACCAGCCGGCGATCGGGCTCCATGTGGATGTTGTCGCGCGCCCGCACCATGCGCCCGGCGAGGAATTTATGCGCCTCGTCGGGGCCCATCGGCAGCCCGACGAAGCCCGAAATGTCGGGGATGTTGACCTCGAAGCTCGACGGCAGGCCGCCGCGCACCGGACAGACCGGGCGGCCGGCGAGGGTCTTGTCGGGGTTCACGGTGAAATGGAAGCGCGGCGGCACCGACACCGGAAAGCTCTGGGTGGCGAAATCATATTCGCCCAGCCGCAGCTGCACCAGGATGGTGAAGGTGATGTCGGAGCCGCCCGAGCGTGCCGCGATGGTGGCCATCTCGCGCCCCTCGCGGTCATACAGCTCGGCGCGGTTGAACTCGTCGGTGACGGTGGCGGCCACCTCGTCGCAGGCATAGCGGTTGGCGAACGCGCGCTGCACCTGCTTGTCGGCCAGCAGCCGCGGGTTGCGCGCCAGCAGCCGGGCCAGCAGCGCCTCGTAGTTGATCAGCGCGGTGCCGGCGATCGAGGGGGTGCCACCCTGGCGCACCGCCGTCGGGACCGAGGCCTGAATGCTGCGCGCCTGGCTGATCTGTTCGGCATCGACCAGCTCGTCATCGCTGGCGAAATAATACACCGCGACCGCCATCAGCCCGACCGACAGCAGCGCCAGCACCCCGTATTGCAGCGGGCGCAGAATCTTGGCCAGGCGCCGGCTGCGCCGGCGGGCCGGCAGATTGTTGGCCGGCAGCGAGCGACGCCGGCGCCGCCGCCGCCGCCGACGCTCCCGCGCCACCTCGGCGGGGTCGGGCGGCAGCGGCCGGCGGCCACGGATCAGCGCCAGCACCGGATCGACCGCCGGCTCGCCCGGGGCTGGTTCGCCCGATGTGGAGTCGGCAGGTGTGGTTTCGGGCGTGACCGGCTCGGAAGCGGTGGCGGCGGGCGTCTCGGGCATGGCGGATGCGGGCGCGGGATGCGCCGCGTCCGCCGGTGCGGGATCGGCGTCCGGGGCCGGCTCCTCGGGCGGGCGCGGCATGCTCACTCCGCGCGCGTCCCGCGCCGCATGCTCATGCTTTGGCTCATTGTGGCCCCGCCCATCCTGGTCCCGCCGAATTCGGCTGCCGTTGTGGGCAAAACGCCGCCGTTCCGCAATATCTCTCTGGAGCGGTTTGCCTTGACCGTCATCGGCATCGACGCTGTGAAACCGCTCCAGCCATATGAGGAGCGAGCAACTTTATCGCCCAGACCGATTCCGGTCTGCGCGATGTTGCTCTAGCCGTCGATCACCAGGTCGGCGGAGCGTTTGCCCGCGGTGCGGCGGCGCGACGGCAGCCGCGGGGCGGCCGGCGGCGGTATGGACGGCGCGGCGGGCAGCAGGATGGTGAACACCGCGCCGCCGTCGCGGTTGGCGACATCGATCCGCCCGCCCATCTCGGCGACGGTGGCGAAACTGATCGACAGCCCCAGCCCGGTGCCCTCGCCGGGCGGCTTGGTGGTGAAGAAAGGGTCGAAAATCCGGTCCATGGCGTGCGCGGGAACGCC
>DAHWBL010000462.1 GCA_027323595.1 Acetobacteraceae bacterium
GGCGAACCGGGCCGCGATCTGCTTGGCCTGCGCGGGCTTCAGCCCGTCATCCTCGACCAGCACCTCCACCGGCACCCCACCCAGCGTGCCGTCCGCCGCGGCGAGCAGAAAGGCATCACGGATATCCTGGCCCAGATAGCCCCCCGGGCCGGACAGGGTGGAGATCATGCCGATCTTCACCTTCTTCGCCTGCGCGCGGGCGATGTGGGGCGCGGCCAGCGCCAGCAGCGGCAGGCTCAGCGCGACGCGCCGTGAGATCGATCCGGTCATGCTGTCATCCATTGTTGAATCGTTTCAAAAATCCGCGCTCACCCATCCCACCGGCGGCTCCCGCCCGGGATGGACCTCACCGCATTTCCTGCAGGTGCGCGCCTGCGCGTCGGCATAGAACGCCTCATACAGCGGCGGCAGATCGCGCACGATATCGGTGACCACCGCCTCGACACGGTGCACCAGCGCGCCGCAGCCAAAGCAGAACCACTCGAACCCGTCACGCGCACCCGGCGGGCGCGGGCTTTCCACCACCAGCCCCACCGACCCGGCCATCGGCCGCTGCGGCGAATGGCGCATGTGCGCGGGCAGCAGAAACACCTCGCCCTGGCGGATCGGCAGATCATGGATCACCCCGCCCTCGGCGATCTTGAGCACCATGTCGCCGCGCAACTGGTAGAAGAATTCCTGCACCGGGTCGTCATGGAAATCCACGCGCTGGTTTGGCCCACCGACCACCTGCACCACCATGCCGCCCTCGGTGAACACCCGCTTGTTGCCCACCGGCGGTTTCAGCAGATGCGCATTGGCGTCGATCCAGGCGGTGAAATCGAACGGCCGGACCAGATCGTTGAACTCCATGCGCGCCGCGCTCCCGCCGTAAATGGTTCCGCCCCCCATTTGAACCGCCCGCGCCCCCCGCTTGTCAAACCGCCCGCCACCAAAACCCGGCACCGCCGTCAGCCCAGCCTCGCGCGCAAGCCTCTGGACCTGCGCGCCCGCACGGGGCAGAGGAAGGCGACAACCAGGAGCCGACCGAGCATGAACAAGACCGATCTCGACCGTGTGCAAGCCTATCTGCGCCGCATCTTCGGTTCCGACCGCATCGTCCTGCTGGCACCGGCCAAGCCCGGCCTGTCGGTGGAACTCGCGGTCAATGAGGAGGTGATCGGCACCCTGCACAAGGACACTGACGACGGCGAGGTGTCCTATGCCCTGCACATCACCATCCTCGAAGAAGACCTGCCGCCCGCGCCCAAGCCCGCCGCGCGCCGCTGAGGCATGATCGGGTGACCCAACCGCCCGAGCCGCCCGCGGACGGGCTGCCGATCCGCGAGCACATCCGCGCGCGGGTGCTCGCCCGGCGCGGTCGGCTGCATCTGCATGACCGGCTGGACCCCGCCCGCACCGCGCTCGTCGTCATCGACATGCAGGAATGTTTCTGTGGTGAGGGCGCGCCGGCCGAGGTCCCCGCCTCACGCACGCTCGCCGACCCGATCAACCGCCTCACCGCCGGGCTGCGGTCGGCGGGCATGCCGGTGATCTGGGTGCTGCACGCCAACACCCACCATGGCGAACACAGCGACTGGCCGAATTTTTTCGACCAGATCGTCGGTGCGCAGGTGCGCGAACGCACCATCGCAAGCCTCGCCCCGGGACGCCAGGCGGTCTGGTCGGGCCTCACCGTGGCCAACAGCGACATCCAGATCATCAAGAACCGCTACAGCCCATTGATCCCCGGCGCCTCGACGCTGGAGCGCGTGCTGCGCAGCCTGCACATCGACACACTGCTGATCGCCGGCACCAAGACCGACATCTGCTGCGAAAGCACCGCGCGCGACGCGATGATGCTGGATTTCCGCGTCATCATGGCCGCCGACTGCTGTGCCGCGCTCAGCGACGATGAACATCGCGACGCACTGGAAACCATCATCCAGCAATTCGGCGACGTGATGACCGCCGGGCATATTCTGGCGCTGCTCCGATAGACGTCCGCGGCGTTCACACGGCGCAGGACATGACCCGCACCGGATAGGCCGCGACGTTGGCATCCGCCGACAGGAAAACAGCCCCCTCGCAAATGGCCTGGGCGATCAACAAATGATCGAACGGATCACGATGATGGGCGGGCAGCACGCTCAAAGTCGTCAGATGCGCCGCCCCGATGGCCAGCACGGACATCCCCTGCGCGGTGATCGCCTGGCAAATCTCTCCGATATCGGCCTGCAACTTTCCAACGCGCTGTTTCACCACGATCTCCCACAGGCTCGCGGCACTGACCAGCACATCATTGCCCGGATCCGCGATCATCTCCCGCGCGGACGGCCCAAGCCGTGCATCGTCGCTCAACCACCACAGCACCGCATGCGTATCGAGCAGCAATTTCACGCCGGCGCGCCGAGCATCGCCTCCAACAGGTCCTCAGGCAGCGCATCGAAATCCGCCGCCATCGCGATTCGGCCGCGCAAGGCGCCAGGCTGGCGGGTCACCGGCGCGGGCGATCCCGGCGGATGCAGTTCCGCCACCGCTTCGCCGTGCGAGGTGATGACAAACGACGCCCCCCGCCGCGCCTGCCGCAGAACGCCGGTCAAATTCTCCCGAAACTCCCGAACCCCGAGTTGGGACGCCCCGCGTTGGGAGGGTCGGTCATTTGCCGCTGAAACCGCCATTGAAGCCCCCTTGTGAACACAATTTATGTACACAAATTTCGGGGCCGCGTCCAGCCTATTCCGCCGCCGCCCGGCTGACACCAAGCCCGCATTCCTCGAACGCCGCGCGGATCGCCGCGCGCTC
>DAHWBL010000480.1 GCA_027323595.1 Acetobacteraceae bacterium
GCCGGTCGGGCAGGTGCCGCGACACCGGCGCCGGCGCGCCGGCCCGCCCGCCCGCCCGGTGCCGTCGGTGCGCGATCCGCTCAGTCGCGGCATGATGCGTGCTCCACCATCCAGCCGCACAAAAGCTCGAACGACATGCGCGCCATCGCCGCCTGCTCGGGCAGCAGCGAGGTCGCGGTCATGCCGGGCTGGGTGTTGACCTCCAGCAGCACCAGCCGGCCAGGCCCGCCGGCGGTGTCGTCGTAGCGAAAATCCGCCCGCGTCGCGCCGCGACAGCCCAGCGCGTGCTGCGCCGCCACCGCGATCGCCATCGCGCGCGCGCCCACCTCGGGCGGGATCGGCGCGGGCACGATGTGGGTGCTGCCGCCGGCGCGGTATTTGGCGTCGTAGTCGTAGAATCCGGCGGTCGCGACGATCTCGGTCACCGCCAGCGCGCGATCGGCGAGCACGCCCACCGTCAGCTCGCGGCCGGGGATGAATTCCTCCACCATCGCGCGCGGACCCCAGCGCCATTGCCGCAGCACCTGCGCCAGCGACGGCCCGCCCGCCCGCATGATCGACACCCCCACCGAGGAGCCCTCGTTGAGCGGCTTCAGCACATAGGGCAGCGCCAGCGGATGGCCGCCGGCGAGGTCGGCCAGGCTCAGCGTGCGGCCGCGCGCCACCGGCAGGTCGGCGGCCATGAACACCGCCTTGGCCGCGTCCTTGTCCATCGCCAGCGCCGAGGCGCGCACGCCCGAATGGGTGTAGGCGATGCCCATCCAGTCGAGCACGCCCTGGATCGCGCCATCCTCGCCGAAGCGGCCGTGCAGCGCGTTGAACACCACGTCGGGCGGCGGGCTGAGGGCGGCGACGATGGCGCCCAGATCGGGCCCGGCATCGATCGGGCGCACCCGGTAGCCGGCGGCGCGCAACGCGGCGATCACCTGCGCGCCGGAGGCGAGCGACACCTCGCGCTCGGCGGAGATGCCGCCATACAGCACCGCGACCTCGGTGGTGGCGCGGGTCATGGCGCCACCGCCGCGCGCCGGCCGATGCGGCGGATTTCCCAGTGCAGATCAACCCCGCTGGTCGCGCGCACCCGCTGGCGCACCAGCTCGCCCAGCGCCTCCAGATCGGCGGCGGTGGCGGCGGCGGTGTTGATCAGGAAATTGCAGTGAAGCTCGCTGACCTGCGCGTCGCCCAGGCGCAGCCCGCGACAGCCGGCGGCGTCGATCAGCTCCCAGGCCTTCATCGAGGGCGGGTTGGCGAAGGTGGAGCCGCCGGTGCGCGCGCGGATCGGCTGGGTGTCCTGCCGGGCGGCGCGAATTTCGGCCATGCGGCTGGCGATCAGCAGCGGCTCGCCCGGCCGCGCGCGCAGCCGCGCCCGCACCACGATGCCGCCGGCCGGCAGGGTGGCGTGGCGATAGGCGAAGCTCAGCGCGCCGGCACCGTGCCGGGCGACCCCGCCGCGCGTGGCGATCTCCACCCAGTCCAGCACCGCGGCCAGATCGCCGCCATAGGCGCCGGCGTTCATCGCCACCGCGCCGCCGATGGTGCCGGGAATGCCGCACAGAAATTCGAGCCCGGCGAGCCCGGCGGCGGCGGCGGCCTCGGCCACCGTCACGTCGAGTGCGGCGGCACCGGCGATCACGCCGTCGCCATCGCGCGTCACCGCGGCGAAGCCACCGCCCAGGCGCACCACCACGCCATCGATGCCGCCATCACGGATGATCAGGTTCGAGGCGGCGCCGATCACGCATACCGGCACGTCCGGCGCCACCCCAGCGAGCAGCGCGACGAGATCGTCCGCGTCCGCCGGCCGCACCAGCACCTCCGCCGGCCCGCCGACGCGAAACCAGCTTTTCGGGCCCAGCGGGGCGGCGTGCTGCACCCGTCCGCGCAGCCTGGGCAATGCGAGTGCTGCCATGCTCAGCCGCCGCCACGCGCGCGCCGCGCGGCATCGCTCTGCAAGGCGGACAATTGCCCGGGCAGCGCCTGCGCCCAGTTGGTGACGGTGCCGGCCCCCAGGCACACCACGTAGTCGCCGGATTTGGCGATGGCGTTGACCATCTCGGCCAGCAGTTCGGGCGCGGGCAGCGGCACCACCGAGCGATGCCCGCGCGCGCGCAGCCCCTCCACCAGCGCGTCGCGGCTGACCCCCTCGATCGGCGCCTCGCCGGCGGCGTAGATGTCGGCCACGATCACCGTGCCGGCGTCGTTCATGCAGGTGCAGAACTGGTCGAACAGGCTGGCCAGGCGCGAGTAGCGGTGCGGCTGCACCACCGCGATCACGTCACGCGCGCCGGCCTGGCGCGCTGCCTTCAGCACCGCGGCGATCTCCACCGGATGGTGGCCGTAATCGTCGATCACGGTGATGCCGCCGGCCTCGCCGATGGTGGTGAAGCGGCGCTTGACGCCGGAGAAGCCGGCGAAGGCGCTGCGCAGGGTGGCGTCGTCGATCTCCATCTCGGCGGCCACCGCGATCGCGGCGAGCGCGTTCTGCACATTGTGCTGGCCCAGCATCGGCAGGCGGAACGGACCCATCTTGCGCACATGCCCGCGCTGGCGATCCGAATAGACAACCTCGAAGGTGGCACCTCGACGATCGGTGACCAGGCGCTCGGCGCGCACGTCCGCCTGCGGCGAAAAACCATAGGTGATGATGCGCCGGTCCGACACGCGGGGGATCATCTGCTGCACCGAGGGGTGATCGATGCACAGCACCGCGAAGCCGTAGAACGGGATGTTCTGCACGAACTGGTCGTAGCCCGCGACCATCGCCTCGGCGGTGCCCCAATGGTCCAGATGCTCGGGATCGATGTTGGTGACGATCGCGATCACCGCCGGCAGACGCAGGAAGGTTCCGTCGCTCTCGTCGGCCTCCACCACCATCCACTCGCCGCCGCCCAGCCGCGTGTTGGTGCCGTAGGCGTTGATGATGCCGCCATTGATCACGGTGGGATCGAGCTTCGCCGCCTCCATCACGCAGGCGACCAGCGAGGTGGTGGTGGTCTTGCCGTGGGTGCCGCCGACCGCGATCGACCATTTCAGCCGCATCAGCTCGGCCAGCATCTCGGCGCGGCGCACCACCGGCAGGAAGCGGGCGCGCGCTTCCACCACCTCGGGATTGTCGGGCCGAACCGCGGTGGACACCACCACCACCTGCGCGCTGGCCACGTTGGCAGCGTCATGGCCGATCGCCACCGCGATGCCGGCGGCGCGCAGCCGCGCCACATTGGCGCTCTCGGCAATGTCGCTGCCCTGCACCTGATAGCCCAGATTATGCAGCACCTCGGCGATGCCCGACATGCCGATGCCGCCGATGCCGACGAAATGCATGGTGCCG
>DAHWBL010000389.1 GCA_027323595.1 Acetobacteraceae bacterium
CTGCAATGGGCGGCGCCGCCCCCATCGGCGCGCGTCACCGCCGCCGCCAAGGCCACGCCCCCTGAATCTGCACCAGCCGAATCCACGCCCGCTGGATCCACGCCCGCCAAGGCCCCGCCCATCAACACCGCGACATCGGCCAGCACCGGCACGAGCACCCCGAGCCCCGCGATGCGCCGGCCGGCCGCCGCCGAGCCCGCCCGCCCCGCGCAAGCCATCGCCGAGGCACCGCCACCGGCCGCCCAGACCGCGGCGGATGCCCCCGCCAGGCCGGTCGCCCCAGCCGGTGCACCACCTTCCGGCGCGCCACCTGCCGAGGCGCTCCCTGCCGCCGCGCCGCCACGCCCATCGCCAGGGCGGCCGCGCATCGCGCTGCTCCTCACCGGGATCGGGCTTGATCAGCAAACCAGCATGCGCGCCATCGCCCTGCCGGCCGGGATTTCGCTCGCCGTGTCGCCCTACGCCGCCGATCCGGCCGCCGCCGCGGTGCGCGCCGCGGGCCACGAACTGTTGATCGAACTGCCGCTGGAACCCGCCAATTTCCCGCTCGACGACGCCGGCCCGCACGCCCTGCTGACCGGCGCCGACCCCACCGAGAACGAGCACAACCTCGCCTGGGTGCTGGCGCGCTTCGGCGGCTATACCGGCGCCACCGGCGCCCTCGACGGGCTGCGCGGCGAGCGTTTCGCCGCCGCCGCGCCATTGTTCGCCGGCCTGCTCGCCCGGCTGCGCGCCCAGAACCTGTTCTACATCGACCCCCGCCCGATGATCCCCCATCCAGACACCGCTGCCCTGCCCGATGGCGCCCGCGCCGTCGATCTGGTGCTGGACGACCCGCCCGGACGCGGCCCGATCAACGACCGGCTCGCCGAGCTGGAGGCCCGCGCGCGCGACCGTGGCGGCGCCCTCGGCCTCGCCGGCCCGCCCACGCCGCTGCTGCTGGACCGTCTGGAGGCCTGGCTCGCCGGCTTTGACGCCCGCGGCCTGGTGCTGGTCCCGGCCGGCAGCCTGGTGCCACCACCATGAGTCCCCGATGACCACCCACCCGATCGCCACCGCCCCGCCGCCGGACTATCGCCGCAACGTCGGCGCCGCGCTGTTCAACCACCAAGGCAAGGTCTTAATCGCCCGCCGCGCCGGCCTGCCGCGCACCGCCTCCCACGCCTGGCAGATGCCCCAGGGCGGCATCTATCGCGGCGAAGCCCCCGAGCAGGCGGTGCTGCGCGAACTCGGCGAGGAGATCGGCACCAGCCACGCCGAGATCATCGGGCTGCACCCGCACTGGCTGTACTACGACCTGCCCGGCCCCCGCCGCGGGCGATATCGCGGCCAGGCCCAGATCTGGTTCGCGCTGCGCTTCCTGGGCACCGACACCGACATCCGCCTCGATGCCACCGCCCACATCGAATTCGATCAATGGCGCTGGGCCGATCTGGCCGAACTGCCCGCGCTGGTCGTGCCCTTCAAGCGCCCGGTCTATGAGGTCGTGGCGCGCGCCTTCGCCGGCTTCGCCGACCCGGCCTGACCGACCACCGCGCTCACCACTTCACCTCCGGCGGCAGGCTCATCAGGATCGCCTCCACATTGCCGCCGGTCTTGAGCCCGAACAGCGTGCCGCGATCATGCAGCAGGTTGAACTCCACATACCGCCCGCGCCGGAAAAGCTGCGCCTCGCGCTCGGCCTCGGTCCAGCTTTCGGCCATGCGCCGGCGCACCAGCGCGGGATAGGTGTCCAGAAACGCGACTCCGACATCGCGCACGAACGCGAAGTCACGGGCGATGTCGCCGCTGTCCAGCCAGTCGAAAAAAATACCGCCCAGCCCGCGCGGCTCATCGCGATGCGGCAGAAAGAAATAGCGGTCGCACCAGGCCTTGTATTCGTCATAGGCATCCGGCCGGTAGCGGTCGCACGCGGCGCGAAAGGCGGCATGAAAATCGGCGGCGTCGGCCTTCGCCTCGTCGCGCTCGGGAAACATCGGCGTGATGTCGCCGCCGCCGCCGAACCACCCCTTGGAGGTCACCAGCATGCGGGTGTTGAAATGCGCCGCGCACACACGCGGCGAGCGCGGATGCGCCACCAGCGAGATGCCGGACGCCCAGAACCGCCCGTCCTCGGCCGCACCGGGGATGGTCTTGCGGAATTCCTCGCTGAACACACCATGCACGGTGGAGACGTTCACCCCCACCTTCTCGAACACCCGCCCGCGCATCAGGCTCATCACCCCGCCGCCGATGGTGCCGCCATCCGCGCTTTGCGGCCGCTGCCAGGCGGTGCGCTCGAAGCGTCCGGGCGGCGCCGGGTCGCCGGGTCGCGCGCCGATGGACTCGATCGCCTCGAAGGCCGCGCAGATGCGATCGCGCAGGCTCTCGAACCACGCGCGCGCCGCCGGGCGCAGGTCCGCGTGCGGGCCGGAGGCGTCAGCCGTTCCGAGTTGATCTTGCGACATATTCGCAGATTCCCAAATCACCGTCGTCTGACGTGGTGGACGCATTGATGCCTGCCTTGCAAGGGTGTATGCCCTCGCCGCGCGTGGTTGGAAATGCCCTGCCCATGCCACCGCGCGCGACAACCGGCATGCCGTCCGCGCGGCGTGCGTTACGGCGCGGCGAACTCCGGTCGCGCATGCAGAAGGTGAGACACGATGGCCGACAGCGCAGCCGCTACGATAGGTCACCACCCCCCCGGCCACGGTCCCGCCGATGGCACCAAACGGGATTTTCTGGCCCTGGTGGCCGGCGCCGGCGGCGCGGTCCTGGTGGGTGCGCTCGCCTGGCCGTTCATCGACAGCATGAACCCGTCCAAGGACGTGCTGGCGCTGTCCTCCACCGACGTGGACATCAGCCCCATCCCCGCCGGCTCGGCGATCACCGTGGTCTGGCGCGGCAAGCCCATTTTCGTGCGCCACCGCACCGCCAAGGAAATCACCGAGGCGCAGAACGTCAAGGTCGCCGACCTGATCGATCCCTCCGCCCCGGCCACCGACGCCGAGCGGATCAAGGCCGGCCATGAGCAATGGCTGGTGGTGATCGGCATCTGCACGCATCTGGGCTGCATCCCGCTGGGCAACAAACCCACCGACCCGCGCGGCGATTACGGCGGCTGGTTCTGCCCCTGCCATGGCAGCCAGTACGACACCGCCGGCCGCGTGCGCCACGGCCCCGCGCCGCTCAACCTGCCGCTGCCGCCCTACGCGTTCGAAACCGACACCAAGATCAAGATCGGCTGAAGGAGCTCATCATGGCCGGCCTGCACAACAGCGAATTTTCCAATCCCGTCATCAACTGGATCGACACCCGCCTGCCCATCTTCACGATGATGCAGAAGGAATACGGCTCGTTCCCCACCCCGAAAAATTTCAACTATTTCTGGAATTTCGGTGCGCTGGCCACGGTCAACCTGCTGCTGATGATCGCCACCGGCGTCTTCCTGGCGATGAACTACACCCCCAACACCTCCATGGCCTTCGAATCCGTCCAGCGCATCATGCGCGACGTGAACTATGGCTGGCTGCTGCGCTACCTGCACTCCAACGGCGCCTCGATGTTCTTCATCGTGGTCTACATCCACATCTTCCGCGGCATGTACTACGGCTCCTACAAAAAGCCGCGCGAGCTGCTGTGGATACTCGGCGTCGTGATCCTGCTGCTGATGATGGCCACCGCCTTCATGGGCTACGTGCTGCCCTGGGGCCAGATGTCGTACTGGGGTGCGACCGTCATCACCAACCTGTTCTCGGCCATCCCGCTGGTCGGTGATTCGATCGTCACCCTGCTGTGGGGCGGCTTCTCGGTGGACAACCCCACGCTGAACCGCTTCTTCAGCCTGCATTACCTGATGCCGTTCGTGCTCATCGCGGTGGTGTTCCTCCATGTCGCGGCCCTGCACATCACCGGGTCGAACAACCCGCTCGGCATCGACGTCAAAACCCCGCAGGACACGCTGCCCTTCCACCCGTACTACACCGCCAAGGACAGCGTGGGCATGTGCGTGTGGGCCATGGTGCTCGCCGCCTTGGTGTTCTTCGCGCCGAACTTCCTCGGTGACCCGGCGAACTTCATCCCGGCGAACCCGTTGCAGACACCAGCCGAAATCGTGCCCGAATGGTACTTCCTGCCGTTCTACGCGATCCTGCGCTCGGTGCCCGACAAGCTCGGCGGCGTCAGCATGATGTTCGGCTCGATCATCGTGCTGTTCATCCTGCCCTGGCTGGACACCTCGCCGGTGCGCTCGGCCCGCTTCCGCCCGATCTATCGGGTGCTGATGTGGGTGCTGGTGATCGACCTGCTGGCCCTCGGCGCGGTCGGCGCGCATCGCCCCGAAGGCATCTGGGTGGTGATCGGCCGCGCCTCCACCGCCTGGTATTTCCTGCACTTCCTGGTGCTGCTGCCGCTGCTCGGCAAATTCGAAAAAACCCTGCCGCTGCCCGACAGCATCAGCCAGCCCGTGCTCAAGGGCGGGATCGGCGGCGGGCCGCTTGCCGGCGCCGCCGCCGCCCAGTCGATGGAGAAAAACTGATGCGCCCGGTCGCCCTCGCCCTGTTCGCCGGCCTGCTCGCCGGCCCCGCCCTGGTCCCGGCCGCGTTCGCCCAGGACGCCGCCGATCTGCCGAAGCAGAACTGGTCCTTCGCCGGCCCGTTCGGCACCTATGACCGCGCCTCCGCCCAGCGCGGCTTCCAGGTCTACAAGGAAGTCTGTTCGGCCTGCCACTCGATGAAGCTGGTGCATTACCGCGATCTGTCCGGCATCGGCTTCGACGCCAAGCAGATCGCTGCGATCGCCGCGACAGTGGAGGTCAGCGGCGGCGTCAATGACGACGGCGAGCCGTTCAACCGCCCCGGCCTGCCGTCCGACATGTTCAAATCCCCCTTCGCCAACGACAACGCCGCCCGCGCCGCCAACAACGGCGCGCTGCCGCCCGACCAGTCGGTGCTGCTCAATGCCCGCGAAGGTGGCGCGGACTATATCTACGACCTGCTGACCGGCTATGCCGATCCGCCCGCCGGCATGACCATGGGCGACGGCATGAACTACAACAAATACTTCCCCGGCCATCAGATCGCGATGGGCCAGCCGCTGCACGACGACCAGGTGGTCTATTCGGACGGCACCAAGGCCACCATCGAGCAGGAAGCCCGCGACGTCACCACCTTCCTCGCCTTCGTCGCCAATCCCGAAATGGAGGAGCGCAAGCGCCTCGGCGCGAAGGCCATCATCTTCCTCGCCCTGCTCACCGGCGTCACCTATGCGGTCAAGCGCCGCGTCTGGGCCGACGTCGACCACTGACATCGCGCACCCCGCGCACCCCACCACCACCCGCCGCCGTGGCCCCGCCACGGCGGCGTTTTATTGGAGACACCCATGACCCAAACCATCGAACCGGTGATCGGGCTGATCGGCGGCTCGGGCGTCTATGACATCCCCGGCCTGCTCGAAACCGACTGGCGGGCCGTCACCACCCCCTGGGGCGAGCCGTCCGACAAGCTGCTGCTCGGCACGCTGGACGGCATCAAATGCGTGTTCCTGCCCCGCCACGGGCGCGGCCACCGCATCTCGCCCAGCCACCTCAACTACCGCGCCAACATCGACGCCATGAAGCGCCTGGGCGTCACCGACATCATCTCGCTGTCCGCCGTCGGCAGCCTGCGCGAGGACCTGCCGCCCGGCCATTTCGTCATCGTCGATCAATTCATCGACCGCAGCTTCGCGCGCGAAAAAAGCTTCTTCGGCGATGGCTGCGTGGCGCACGTGTCGATGGCCCACCCCACCTGCCCGCGCCTGGGCGACGCGCTCGAACAGACCGCCCGCGCACTCGCCCTGCCGGTCACCCGCGGCGGCACCTACCTGGTGATGGAAGGCCCGCAATTCTCCACCCGCGCCGAAAGCGCGCTCTATCGCCAATGGGGATGCAGCGTCATCGGCATGACCAACATGCCCGAGGCCAAGCTCGCCCGCGAGGCGGAGATCTGTTACGCCACCGTCGCGATGGTCACCGATTTCGACTGCTGGCACCCCGACCATGACCACGTCACCGTCGACTCCGTGGTGGCGGTCATGCACCGCAACGCCGACAACGCCCGCCAGTTGGTCAGCGCGGTCATCCCCCGCGTCGCCGCCGCCCGCGCCGCCTGCCAGGCCGGCTGCGACCGCGCGCTCGACAACGCCATCATCACCGCCCCACCGTTCCGCGACCCCGAACTGATGCGGCGGCTGGACGCGGTCGCCGGCCGCGTCCTGGCCGGCTGACCGGCCGCCCCGGTCGTCCCGGCTCAGTCGCGCGCGAGGTTCTTGGCGAAAAACTCCAGCGTGCGGCTCTGCGCCAGCGCATAGGACGCCGCGTCGTAGCTCGCCCGCTCGTCACAGCCAAACCCGTGCTGCGCGCCCTTGTAGACATGCACCTCGATGCCCGGCTGCGCGGCGCGGATCAGTTCCACATCGCTCAGCGGGATGGAGTGGTCCAGCTCGCCGAAATGCAGCTGCACCGGACAATGCGGGGTTTCGGTGCGGGTGGCGGCGATGCCACCGCCGTACCAGCCGCTCGCCGCGGCGAACAGCTTGCTCCGGCACGCCATGTTCCATGCCACCGTGCCGCCGAAGCAATAACCCACGATGCCCAGCACCTTGTGCCCCAGCGCCGCGGCGGCGGCCTCGACATCATGCCTCACCATCGCATCGGTCAGCTTCATCCGCGCGTCACGCCCCACCACCACGTCATCGGCGGTATAGCCCAGCTCGATCCCCGGCCCCGCGCGGTCGAACAGGGCCGGCGCGATCGCCAGATACCCCGCCGCCGCGAAGCGATCGACCATGTTGCGGATGTGGATGTTGCAGCCGAAAATTTCCTGGATCACCACCAGCCCGTGCGCGGCGTTCGCCGGACCGGCCTTGTAGGCGTTCAGATGATGCCCGTCCGCCGCGGTCAGCTTGACGATCTCGCCCATGAAAATCTCCCCTGTTGGCCATTGGTGCCGCAGCATGGCCAGATCGGCGAAATCGTCAACCTCGCGCCGACATCCCATCCGATGCGCCGTCCAGCAGGCCGTGGCCGGACCGCGCATGTCCGTCCTCGGTCGCGGCGATGCGGAAATAGCGCAGCACGAACACCCGCACCGCGCTGGTACGCCCTCCCACCTGGCTCTGCGCCTCGATCGCACGGATCAGCACCCCCAGAGGCGTCGCCTCGCGCGCGCAGATTTCCCCCAGCGCCTCCCAGATTTCGGGCTCCAACCGCATCGAGGTCCGTCCGCTTTCGGCAATGATGTTACGATTGACCAGCCTGCTGGTCGTCAACCGACTTGCCTCGGATCGACCTGTGCTCAAATGTCGCTCCAGTCCATGCATCGGGTTGAAAATACGTCTGTATGCAACGCACGTCTTGCGGTATGCCATGCAATCGTCAGAGTTTTTGCTAGCAGAATTTCTTCTAGCTTTGCAACGGTATGGAAACAATGAATCGCACCGTCGCGCGGCTGCTTTTCGCGGCCGCATTCTGCCTCGCCACCGCCGCCGCCAACGCGCAACCATTGCTGCGCCCGGCATGGCTCATCGCGCATCCGCGCAGCCCCGATCTGCTGGTGCTCGATCTGCGCGATGCCGCCGCGCATGACGCCGGCCATATCCCAGGCGCGGTCGCGGCGGATTTCAACCACGCCGGCTGGCGGATCAAAACCGACGATGGCGCCGTCGGCGCGCTGCCGCCCACTGCGCGGCTCGCCGCCATGCTGGGCGGGCTCGGCGTGGGCGAGCACACCCACGTCGTGCTCGTCGCCGATCATTTCAGCAACGCCGCCCGCGCCTACTGGACGCTGCTGATCCTGGGCCACCGCGACGTCTCCATCCTCGACGGCGGCTGGCAGGGCTGGCTTGCCGCCGGTGGCAAGCCCGACACCCATCCGGTCAGCCCGCGCCCGGCGCACTTCATCGCCCGCGATCACCCCAACCTGCGCGCACGCATCGGCGATGTCGAAACCACCCTGGCCAAAGCCGACGCGACCCTGCTCGACGCCCGCCCGGCGGCGCAGTTTCTGGGGCAGGCCAAGGCCCCGCCGGTGGCACGCCCCGGCCACCTGCCCGGCGCGCAATGGGTGGATCAGGCAAGCACGCTCGCCCCCGACGGCAGCCTCAAATCCCCGGCCGACCTCGCCGCCCTGTTCGCCCGCATCGACCCCGCCCGCCCGGTGATCGTCTACTGCAACACCGGCGACCTCTCCGCCACCGACTGGTTCGTCCTGTCACAG